>CAXGPR010000044.1:0-29045 GCA_964011675.1 uncultured bacterium | reverse complement strand
GCCAGATCAGGTGGCGCCATCGCCACCGCAGAATCTATCAGCGGTGGCTGACGAGCAAGTTGTCGGTAAAGTCGACTTGAGTTGGGGGGGGCCAACGCTTGACGCTCAGGGGGGGCAGCTGTCAGATCTAAGTCGATATATTCTTTTTCGTGCAAAGGAGAGTGCCAGCGCTTTTGTGACTGTAGATACACTGGAGTCTGGTGTTCGTCAGTATACAGATTCCGGCTTAGATGAATCGACGGTTTATTACTACGCGGTGAGTGCTCTAGATGCTGTCGGCAATGAGAGCGATCGTTCTGCCATGGTGGAGGTGCGCACTGAAGGGACGGACCGCGTGCCCCCTGCAGCGCCGCAAAACATAGCTGCCATTGCAGATGAGGTGGTCTTTGGTCAGATTGCAATCCGCTGGAGTGCTCCGACAAAAGATGCCGATGGTGGGGACGTGACAGATCTGGCGAGCTATGCGGTGTTTCGCTCAAAAGCTAGCACCAACTCATTTCAATTCGTAGCAACGGTTGATGCGGATAGGCGCGAGTACGTGGATGCGGGTTTGGAAGAATTGACTGCGTATTATTACGCGGTGTCGGCCAGTGATGAAATAGGTAATGAAAGTGTGCGGTCTGGCATTGTACAGGTTGTTACTTCGGGGCCGGATCGGGTTGCTCCGGCCGCACCGCAAAACGTGTCTGCTGTTGCCGACGATGTCAGCTTTTTTCAGGTTGCACTGGTCTGGAGTGCGCCCACGCGCGACGCGAACGGAGCCCAGCTAACGGATTTAGCAGAGTACGTTGTTTTTCGTTCAAAGGGGAGTCGCAATGCCTTTGTAGCGATTGATACGGTCGATGCTCAGGCCCGCACCTATACCGACAGGGGGTTGGAGGAACTGACGACGTACTACTACACGGTCAGTGCGATAGATGTCAGTGGAAATGAAGGCGTGCGCGCTGGAGATGTTTCGGTCCTGACGGGAGGACCCGATCAAATCGCACCACAGGCTCCAACGGATCTTATTGTACTCGCCGCGCCTAGCGAGTTGCAGATTACGCTGGTCTGGACGCCGCCTACGCGAGATGTAAATGGTGGCGGTTTAACGGGCCTCAAAGCCTATGTTGTTATGCGCTCTAAGGAAGACGATGCATCTTTCGTATCGATTGACACCGTTGAAGCTGGTGAAAACAGCTATGTAGACTCAGATGGTCTGGAGTCTTCTACTAAGTATTACTATGCACTGCGAGCTCTTGATGAAGTGGGAAACTCGAGCGGCCGCTCTAGCGCAGCGTCGGCAAAGACGGCTGGAATCGAAGCGCCGTTCGGGATTGGTGCAACTGCTGGTATTCGCAGCATTACTGTCATCTGGACCGCCAGCATTGAAGAGGATCTGTTGGGTTACAATGTGTATCGGTCTACGCGTTCCGATGAAGGGTTTGCTCGCCTCATGGGTATAGAGGGCACAACGTTTTCGACGGGGCAAACGGTGTATGTCGATTCCAATTTGGTTGGTGGACAAACGTACTTCTACAAGGTGTCAACCATTACGAGTGATGGAGAAAGCGAGCGTTCCACATTTGTGGGAGCAACCGTTCTGTCAGATAATCGCGCTCCGACAGCACCCACATTGGTTCAGGCGGAAGCCGTGCGCGATGATCCGGAAAAAATGGACCTAAGTTGGAATCCGCCTACGACGGATGTGAACGGGGCCGAACTGACAGGGGTTGATCGCTATTACGTGTATCGAGCAGACGATGTGGCAGGACCTTATACACAAGTGGCAACCGTTACGAGTCCGGCCTATCAGGATACGGGTTTGGTTTCGGTTACCACTTACTACTACCAAGTTGAAGCAATTGATCAGGTGGGCAACGCTAGTTTGCCGTCTGCGGTAATTACCGCTATTACGAGTGGGGTAGAGAAGCCCTCAGACGTGCGCTTATCAGCGTCTACTCCTTCCGATGTAACACAGTCTCCTGAGGTGACGATTTTGTGGACTGGTTCAGTTGGGGCCATACTGCACTATGAATTGCAGCGAACAACGGTGGCTAACAGCACTAACGACTCGGATTTCGTCGTTGTGGGCACGAACTCGCTCGATACACAACGGGTAGACGACACGGTTTTGCGTGGAACGACCTACTATTACCGAGTGCGCGCGCGCGATATTGATGATCGCGTCAGCGAATGGACCGTTCTGGCGCGTGTAGATGTGAAAAACTGACGGCCAATAGCATAATGACCGTATAGACAGAGGAGCGACTGAAAAGTCATTCTTCTGCTGCGTTGGCCGTGTGCCATTCGAGAACTGCAGCGAGTAATTCCTCTAGTTCGCCTGCCTCAGCGGACTCATTCTCATCAGCGGAATCCAACTGTTCCTGATAGGCTATGAGCGTGTTGAGCAGTTGCTCCATATTTGCGCGAATGGTGTCTATGGCAAAGTCGAGTTGTACTCGAGTCTCTTCCGAAGGGAGCAGAAGGGTATTTTTTTCCAATTCGTTCTTTAGAAGAGCGTATATTTCCATCATGCGTGCAGTTTGTATGCGTATAGCGTCTAGTTTTATTGCAGGTTCATGCATTGTTGTGCTCCTAACGGTTTTATCTAAAAGCGTTAGGAGCAAGATCCATTCCATACCCATGTGCGTATTTTTTAGGTTATGAAGAAATTAAAGTGTACTGTCTCGCTTGCAGTTGATTCCGCCCTGCGTGAGAACGGTTGTACTCGTCGCGAACGAGTGGTGATCGGTGTGTCGGGCGGGGTAGATTCTATGGTTTTGATGGATATCATGAGCCAGCTCGTCGATTCCTGTGTGGTGGTTCACTGCGACCATAGGCTGCGCTCCAAATCTGCTGAAGATGCGCGCTTTGTCGCGATGGAAGCCCAAAAACGGGGCTGTTCTTTTATCAGTCGATCCGATGATGTGACTGCGCGGGCTCGTATAGGCAATATGAGCATTGAAGAGGCTGGTCGCGAAGCGCGATATGAGCTATTCACTCAAATCGCCTCAGATATAGGGGCTACGAAAGTCGTGCTGGGACATCACATGAATGACCAGGCTGAGACGGTTTTGATGAGGCTGATACGGGGAAGTGGAAGCACCGGATTGAGGGGGATGGTCTCCTTGCGTGAGGGTGTTTTCTTTAGGCCGATGCTCAACGTGACGCGCGCTGAAATTAAAGCCTATGCAGAAGTGAACGGCATTCCCTTTCGCGAAGATGAGACTAATACAGATTGGCGTTTTTTACGCAATCGCGTTCGGGGCGATCTACTTCCTGCGTTACGTCAGTATAATCCCAATATTGTGCAAACCCTGCACCGGGTTGCAACCGTTTTACAAGGCGAAGATAGCTTTGTCGAAGAAGTAGCTAAAAATGCTGTAAATTTAGTTCTTATAGAGTGTTGCGAACATAAAATTATTCTTGATGTGCCTCGTCTTGTAAATTATCATATAGCAGTTCGGCGACGCCTTATCCGCCTCGCAATAGGCAGGATCTTTGCGGGGAATATTGAGTATGCATGGGTCGAGCGAATTCTCCGGATGGCAAAGTCCAAAAGGAACACTTTACACGATGTTGGCAAGGGTATACGCGCGCAATGTTGGAATGATCGCTTGTTTCTCCGAAAAGGCACAGCATCACCTCTCGCTGTTAGAGTCCCTACATCTGGAAAGGTGCGAGTTCACGAGCGAAGAGGCGTTTTTTCTTGCCGCATTGTGCCAGCAGAATCGTTCGAGTGTATTCGTTCACGGCTCAGCGATTCTCATATAGCTTTGGACGCTGATAAGCTGGGAAGCTGTCTCTTGCTGCGCAGTGCAACTGTCGGTGACCGTTTTAGGCCATTCGGCATGCGCGGCCAGAAAAAACTTAGTGACTTCCTGATTGATCAGAAGTATCCGAGGATACTGCGGGATGAAGTACTCGTTTTGGAAAGTGAAGGGGAAATCGCTTGGGTGGTAGGTATGCGCATAAGCGATGCATTTTGCGTAGGGCCTGGTAGTCGCCGTATCGCTTGTATCCAATTTAGTGTTGCAGCATAAGCGCAATAGAAAATATAGGTATGGACGAGGTAAAACAGACAGACAGAGAGAACGATCGATCCAAACGGTGGCGCCGGCCTTCTCGCACTTCCGCATTTTGGATCTTTTTTGTTTTGGTGCTCATTTTTGCCGCGAAGTTCTTTGATAGCACGCCGTCCGATGCGCCGACTATTTCCTATATAAACTACCGAGAGTATCTAGAAAATGGGCAGATTGCCGAAGCGATTGTCGTAGGCGAAAATGAGTTTCACGGCACGCTCAATAACGGCGAACGCTTTGTTGTAAACCTCGGACCTATTGATGCGGAGACCAAGCGAGAATGGCGCTCCTATAAGCTAATTTTTCGTTTTAAAGAAGAGCCTTTTCAATGGTATGATGCGCTCTTAAGTATTTTGCCTTGGCTTCTTTTTATTGCCATTTGGATTTTTATGTTGCGGCAAATGCAGGGAGGGTCGCGGGGATTATTCTCCTTTGGTAAGAGTCGGGCGAAGCTGCGGTCTCAGGATGAGCAACAGACGACGTTTGCAGATGTTGCAGGAGCAGACGAAGCCAAAGAAGAACTGCAAGAAGTGATCGACTTTCTACGCGATCCGCAGAAGTTTCAGCGGTTGGGCGGACGAATACCCAAAGGTGTTCTTATGGTTGGACCCCCTGGAACAGGTAAAACTCATTTGGCCCGTGCGGTCGCCGGGGAAGCGGGGGGGGCATTTTTCTCCATAAGTGGTTCGGATTTTGTTGAGATGTTCGTAGGGGTGGGCGCCTCGCGCGTTCGCGACCTTTTTGAACAGGCAAAGACGAGTGCTCCCTGTCTGATCTTTGTCGATGAAATAGATGCGGTTGGGAGGCACCGCGGAGCTGGTATAGGGGGAGGACACGACGAACGCGAACAGACGCTCAATCAACTGCTTGTTGAAATGGATGGCTTCGAGTCCAACGATGGCGTTATTCTGATTGCGGCAACAAACCGACCAGACGTGCTTGATCCGGCCCTGCTGCGTCCAGGGCGCTTTGATCGACGAGTCGTAGTCGATTTGCCCGACGTGCGCGGTCGAGAAGAGATTCTCAGGGTCCACGCGCGGAAGGTGCCACTAGATGAGGAAATCGATTTAAAAAGAATCGCGCAGGGAACGCCTGGGCTGTCGGGGGCGGATTTAGCGAACTTGGTCAACGAAGCGGCTTTGCTGGCTTCGCGGCGAGATCATTCGGACGTAAAGAGTTCTGATCTTGAGGATGCCAAAGACAAGGTTATGCTAGGTGCGGAACGACGTAGTACGATGATGACTCAGGAAGATCGTAGTCTATCAGCTTATCATGAGGCGGGTCATGTGCTGGTCGCCAAGCTTGCGCCCGGTGCCCAGCAAATAGGTAAGGCAACTATCATTCCGCGCGGCCAGGCTATGGGGATGGTTTCTTTCTTACCCGACGAGCGACGCTCCGTCACGGAGACGCGTTTAAAGGCTCATTTGGCTACCGCGTTGGGGGGATGCTGTGCCGAGCGCATTATATTTAACGAGCGCTCTACGGGCGCTCAGGGGGACTACAAACAGGTGGGCGCACTGGCGCGCTCGATGGTATGTGAGTGGGGTATGAACGAGAAACTGGGACCTCTATCGTTGGCCGACAGCGATGAAGAGGTTTTTTTGGGTAAGGGGTTTTCACGGAACAGTCAGGTGAGTGAAGAGACTGCTCAGGCGATTGATCGAGAGATCCGAAGAATAGTGGAAGAAGCTGAGGCAACCGCGACTCGCATTATAGAGGATAACGGTGATGAGCTTCATGCGCTTGCACAGGCCTTGCTTAACTACGAGGTCCTCGATGATGCGGAATTGGACCAGATCTTGGCTGGCCAGCCGCTTGAGCGCGAACCGATTCTATCTGTCTCCAATAACGGGATTTCGAGTGAGGATGAGGAATGAAATGGACGCTTTCAAGCGGCATGTTCGACTTTGAATCGCGCGCGCAGGTGATGGGTATTCTCAACGTGACGCCGGATTCGTTTTACGACCGATATCACAGCATAGATGCGGCCGTAGAGCGCGGTTTGGAGATGGTTCAGGAAGGAGCAGATATTCTCGACGTGGGTGGTGAATCGTCTCGTCCTCCCATATACGGTAAAGCGGTCGCAGTGTCGTGTGATGAGGAGTGTCGTCGGGTGATTCCAGTTATAAAAAAACTGCGAAAGCAGACAACAGTACCCATATCTATCGACACCGTTAAATCTGAAGTTGCCCGTAAGGCCCTTGAATCGGGTGCAGATATAATCAACGATATCAGCGCGATGGCTGATGAGGGCATGATTGAGGTTGCCGCCGAATCAGCGGCTCCCCTAATCCTCATGCATCGGAGAGGCACCCCAGTAACTATGCAAAGCAACACGGACTATGTTGATTTAATTGGCGAAGTTTACTCCTTTTTGGAGCGGCGTATTGAGCGCGCCCGCCAGGGGGGCGTCTCACAGTGGGGTATTGATCCAGGCTTGGGATTCAGCAAGACAGTGGGGGGAAATTTCATGTTGTTGAAGCACATGCGGCATTTTGCGAATCTGGGGTGTCCTCTGCTTGTTGGAGCCTCTCGCAAATCCTTTATTTGGAAAACGCTTGGGGAAACGGCTGATGAAGCCCTAGAAGGAAGCCTAGCCTTAGCGGTGTTGAGTCGGGCTGCTGGTGCCCATATCCTACGCGTGCACGACGTGCAGGCGAGTTGCCGTGCGCTACGCGTCGCTGACGCAGTTTTACAGGCCGAGGTTGAATTCTGAGGAGCGATGTGTGTTTGAAGATGGGTTGACTCTTTTTTATCTCTTTGACTTTCTGCCGTTCTCGGTTTTCTCGCTGATCGATATCGCCTTAGTTTCGCTCGTGCTATACCGCCTGTTTGGTCTTATCAGAGGTACGCGAGCAGGCCAGATGTTAGTCGGACTCTTGCTGCTGGTTACGCTGGCTATGGCCGCTCCTTGGCTGCAGATGAACGCCCTTGCTTGGTTGTTGGAACAGGTCCGTTCCATTCTACTCATTCTGCTGGTAATTCTATTTCAACCCGAGCTGCGTCGCTTGCTATTGGCATTGGGACAGAGCCAATTTCTGCGCTGGTTTTATAAAGTCGAGCCTTCGCGCGTAATCGATGAAGTAGTTAACGGCGTGGTTCAGGTCGCAGAACAGGGTTATGGGGCTTTGATCGTCTTGGGTCGGCAGAGTCCGCTGGGATCGGTTGTAGAAACGGGCGTTGCGATCGATTCCGAAGTTTCTGACGACTTACTCACCACCATTTTTAACCCGCGTACTCCTCTGCACGATCAGGCTGTTGTCATTCAAGGTGAACGCCTCATAGCCGCTCGCTGTACGCTGCCTTTGGCCGAAGAAGTGGAAGACCATCGATTGGGGACTCGTCACCGTGCTGCGCTGGGACTTGCACAAGAATCAGACGCTGTAACGATAGTCGTATCTGAAGAGACCAGAACGATCTCTCTGGCTATAGGCGGCGTTCTTTTGCGGGGGCTAAGCCGGTCTGAACTCAAACAGCGATTAGTCGAACTATTAGCCCCCCAGCAAGCTGATATAGTGGCAGCAACAAGGGGGGCAGAAGAAGACGAAGTCTAATGTACCCCGCTTCTTGACAGGGAATTAGGGGCGCGATATTTTTCTATTTTTATTTTTCAATAGTAATATTTATTGGATTACATATGCGCAACAAACAGGCGCGTCAAATGCGGATTCGTGAGCTTCTTTTCGAACGCGTTATTGATACGCATGAGACACTGGCGGCCGTTTTACATGAGCTCAACATAGAGGTCAGCCAGTCGACTCTCTCCAAAGATTTGCGTGAACTGGGCGTAGTACGCGTTCCGCAGGCCGACGGCGGCTTCCGCTACACATTGCCTGATTCTAAGGCGACGCTGCGTGACCGACATATTCTTGAACGCGAATTGCAGGACTATCTCATACAGGCCGAGCAGGCAGCCAATATGGTTGTTGTTAAAACGATTTCGGGACATGCACAGAGCGTATGCGAGTCGATTGATCGGATTGGATGGGACGAGGTAGTTGGAACAATTGCTGGGGAAAATACGATATTTGTGGCAGCTTGCTCGCACGAAGATGCTGCAAACATACTAGCTCATTTGTCCGCGATATGCGGTGATTAGAAGGGCAACGTGAACGCACTACAGGGGTCTATAGAAAAGGCAGCTACGCTTATAGAAGCGCTGCCGTACATACAAAAATTCCGCGGTAAGATAGCCGTCGTAAAATACGGTGGCAGCACGATGCTGGGTGACCAAGAGGAAGATACCGTCCTTAAGGATATTGTTTTCATGGCAAGCGTCGGTATCTGTCCCGTAATAGTTCATGGAGGGGGTCCTGCAATAAATAGACGGTTGGAAGAGCAGGGTGTGGAAACGCAGCGTGTAAATGGTTTGCGAGTAACGGATCAAGCGACCATGGAGGTTGTAGAAGACGTACTTTTTGGCGAGGTAAACGCTGGTATTGTGCGCGATATAGAAGCGTTAGGGGGAAAAGCAGCTGGCCTCTCTGGTAAGGATGCGGGCGTCTTAAATGTTCATAAACACTGGGCCAATACGGCGGATGGGCAAGTTGATATAGGTTTCGTTGGTGATGTCGAACGGGTATACACTAAGCCAATAATAGACCTAATTGAAGGTGGTATGATCCCCGTTATAGCCCCCATTGGCCGAGGGAAAGATGGGCAGAGTTATAATGTGAACGCAGATACGGCGGCCGGAGAAGTCGCGGCTGCACTGTGTGCAGAAAAGCTTGTTTTCTTGACCGATGTTACGGGTATTATGCGCGATCCAGCGGTTTCTTCAACGCTCATCTCTACGCTGCACATACTCAATGTTGAGGACCTGATAAAAGAAGCTGTGATTAGTGGGGGCATGATCCCCAAGGTGGGAGCCTGCGTTAAAGCAGTCAAATCAGGGGTGCGGAAAACGCACGTTGTTGATGGCCGCATCCCTCATTCTATGCTACTCGAAATTTTTACCCGCGAGGGGATTGGCACAGAAATCGTCCAGTAAATGGAGATCATCATGCGTACGGAAGACATTATAAGGGCTGAGAACAAATACATATTGCAGACTTACGGGCGTCCTGAATTCGTTCTGGAACGCGGCAACGGGGTCTACTTATTTGACACAGAGGGTAATCGGTATTTGGATTTCGTGAGCGGTTTAGCTGTTAATGCGCTCGGCTATGGTAACTATGAAGTGGTCAAGGCGATCGAAGAGCAGGCCGGCAAGTTGATGCACGTATCTAACCTCTATCACACCATTCCTTCTGTCGAGTTGGCTAAGTCTCTTGTGGAGAACTCGTTTGCCGACCGAGTGTTCTTTTGCAATAGCGGGACAGAGTCCTGGGAAGCGGCCATGAAGTTCTGCCGCAAGTGGGGTAATACCACACACGCCAAGCCCAAAAATCGCCTTATTGCATTTAATAACTCGTTTCATGGACGCACATACGGTTCGATCTCAACGACCGGCCAGCCCAAATATCACAAGGGTTTTGAACCTCTCTTGCCAAGTGTTGATTTTGCAGAATTTAACGATCTGGCCTCTGTTGAAGCGCTCGTTACAGACGAAACCTGTGCCATTTTGGTTGAGCCACTTCAGGCAGAAGGCGGTATTCACGTGGGAACACCTGATTTTCTGGAAGGTCTACGTGCGCTGTGCGACGAAAGAGAAATGCTGCTGGTCTTTGACGAAGTTCAAGTCGGCTGCGGTCGCACCGGCTCACTGTGGGCCTATGAGCAATATGGGGTCGAACCCGATATCATGACTCTGGCCAAGGCGCTTGGCGGTGGGTTGCCAATTGGTGTTGCGTTGATGCGTCAGCATGTTGCCGACGCAATTGCGGCTGGTGATCACGCCGCGACGTTTGGTGCCAATCCCGTAGCTTGTGCCGCTGCCGTTGTGGTTTTTAATAAGCTTGTGGAAGATGGATTTGTTGAGTCGGTGAAGGAAAAAGGTCAGTACTTGGCTGGTCGACTGCAAAAGCTACAGGAGAGGTTTCCCAATAAGATTACGGGAGTACGCGGTCGCGGATTGATCGTAGGGGCTGTGACAGAGAAGCCGGCTGCCGAATATATGCTACCGTTCCGTGAGCGAGATATGCTTGTTGCGACGGCCGGTGCGAATGTCGTGCGGTTCTTGCCGCCTTTGGTTGTAGAAAAAGATCGAATTGACGAGGTTGTAGACGTGTTTGACGAAATACTACGCCAGGAAAGCGAATGAATAATCCGGTCGATAAGCCCTGGGGAGGCCGTTTCGCAGCAGCTAACGACGAGTTGATGGAGTGTTTTAACGCTTCTATAAGTTTTGATCGGCGTCTGCTTGCGGCCGACATAGAAGGCAATACGGCTTACGCGTACGGACTGAAGCGAATAGGTGTTCTCAGTGAGGAAGAGTGCGCTCGAATAGTTGAAGGGCTTCAGCAGGTGGAGCGTGAATTTAGCGATCCCGACTATCCTTTGTCTGATGCGCTAGAAGATATTCA
Source organism: uncultured bacterium (assembly GCA_964011675.1). Taxonomy (GTDB): domain Bacteria; phylum Latescibacterota; class UBA2968; order UBA8231; family UBA8231. Next base: position 18,517 of record CAXGPR010000044.1, on the reverse strand, counting down.
CATGGCCGTAGAAAGTCGCCTCACGGAAATTGTAGGTTCGTGTGGGGGAAAAATTCATACGGGGCGCAGTCGAAACGATCAGGTCAACCTAGATGAGCGTCTCTACCTCCGCAGAGAAATTGCTACGCTGCGCGAGCGTATTATGGCGCTACAGGAGCTTTTGCTCGATTCTGCGGAGCGGCACGATCAGGTTGTGCTACCCGGGTACACGCATCTCCAGCAGGCGCAGCCGATTCTATTTGCCCACTATGCGCTGTCGCTTTTTTGGATGCTTGAGCGCGATGCTGGCCGTCTAGCTGATGCCTGGAAAAGAGCGGACTACATGCCCTTGGGTTCGGGGGCGTTGGCGGGCAGCACTTTTCCAATTGATCGGGAGTTTTTGCGCAGTGAGTTAGGCTTTGCTGCGATCACGCCTAACAGCCTCGATGCGGTTAGCGATCGCGATTTTCTGCTTGAAACGCTGTCTGCGCTGTCTATTCTTATGATGCACCTGAGTCGTTTCTGTGAGGACTTGATTGTTTGGTCTTCAGCGGAGTTTGGTTTTGTTGAACTGTCAGACGCATTTTCTACTGGCTCGAGCATGATGCCGCAAAAGAAGAACCCCGATTCTTTGGAACTTATTCGAGGCAAGACGGGACGCGTCTACGGAGACCTTATGGCTCTGCTGACGACGATGAAGGGAGCGCCGCTGACCTATTCTAAAGATATGCAGGAAGACAAAGAACCGCTCTTCGACGCGCTTGATACAGCATCTGTCTGCCTGGACGTGTTCGGTGGGGCGTGGGCGGGCATGGCGTTAAATGCAAAGCGCATGGAGAGCGTGGTAGATTCAGGTGCACTGGCAACCGATTTAGCGGATTATCTGGTTGGCAAGGGACTGCCGTTTCGCGACGCCCATCGCACTGTGGGCGAATTGGTTCGATCGGCGCTGAAGGCCAATAAATTGCTCACAGAACTCACCCTAAAAGAACTCCAAGATGCAAGCGCTCACTTTTCAGAAGATGCTTTATCTTTGCTCAACGTTCGTTCATCTTTGGCGCTGCGCAATATTCAAGGGGGAACAGGGCCTGAAGCTGTGCGCGCCCAACTGGCCGAGGCTCGGGCCGCACTCGCTCAATAGACGCAATTTACCATCGTTGTAAAAATAAAACCCCGGGGTGCTCCGGGGTTTTATTTTTACAACCTACAGGATACACTGTTTAAAGACGGAGATTATAGATGACAGAAGCGATACAATTCACGATAAAAGATATGCGCTTTTATGTGCGCAATGCGCCTATGCGCATGCCTTTTCGCTTCGGGTCGGTAACGCTTACGGGATCGGCTATTCTGTATGTGCGTACGGAAATAGAACGGGCCGACGGTCAGCGTGCAACGGGTTGGGCTGCCGATATGCTCGCCCCCAAGTGGTATGATAAAGATCCCACAAAAGACTATGCAGAAAGTCTAGGAGAATTGCTGGATTCGGTGCGTGCTGCAGGCGATATCTACGAACAGATAGGGCGGGAAGCCAACAACGTTTTCCGCATGTGGCAGCAAGGCTATGAAGAGATGATGGCTTGGAGGCAGCAACGAGGGGTCAACCGCCTTATGGCCTCCAACGGTGCTTCCCTACAGGAGCGTGCGTTGATTGATGCGGTTGGGATCGCATCTGGTTTGAGCTATCACAATCTGCTGTCTTCTGGCAGTCTCGGTATTCAACTCGGTGAAGTGCACGAAGAATTGGGTCATATGTCGGTAGGCCACGCCATCGCGCCCACGCCCCTTACTCGTCTTTCTGTTCGGCATACGGTTGGTCTGATAGATCCTATTCGCACGAGCGATATTGCTCCAGAAAGCGCGCTGGGAGATGGCTTGCCGCAGTCTTTGGAGGACTATGTTAGCGCGCAAGGGGTACGCTATGTAAAAATCAAGATTGGCGGAGATGCACAGAGCGACTTTGAGCGTCTTTCGGAAATTGCTGCTCTGCTTGATGAACAGTACCTAGACTCTTATCGCTTGACGCTAGATGGAAACGAGCAGTACGGGGACATGGACGCGCTTATTGGACTGCTGGAACGCGTTGAAAGGGAGATTCCCCGGATGTACGATTCCCTGCTCTATGTAGAGCAACCGTTGGATCGGTCTGTAGCGTTAGATAGGGCACTTGCGCCGTCTATTCGGTCCGTATCTGAGCGCAAGCCCATGCTCATTGATGAATCGGACGAAGACCTAAACACCTTTAGGTATGCGGTGGATTTAGGGTATCGAGGTGTCTCTTCTAAAGCGTGTAAGGGAATGATCAAGGCGCTGTCCAACGCGGCCTTGGTCCAACATCTAAACGGTGAAACTAACCGATACTTTTTAAGTGCCGAGGATCTAACCAATATTCCAGTGGTTGGTCTGCATCAGGATTTAACGCATGTTGCAGCGTTGGGTATCGGTCATGTCGAGCGAAATGGTCACCACTATGTGCGTGGCTTGGATCACCTGTCAGACGGCGAGCGCGCACAGTGCAGAGAGCGCCATCGCACGCTCTATGAAGATCGGAGAGATTTACTCACACTCGCTATAGATAAGGGTCAAATCGACGTACAATCTTTACAGACTCCGGGTTTGGGTAGTGGAGATTTAGTCGACCTAGATGCTATAGTTCCCTTAGAAGATTGGAGTATGGATTCCTTGGTGGAGAGCAATAGATGAGTGCGCCCACAATGCGCATAGATTCTGCAGCTTTTTATATGCGCAACGTCCGCACTCGGATGCCGTTTAAATATGGTGTAGCGGTTCTCACTTCGGTGCCCATTCTACACGCAATTGTGCATGTGACGGTTGAAGGGAAGCGAGTTCAGGGAATAGCTGCTGATATTTTGCCTCCAAAATGGTTCGATAAAGATCCCGAAAAAGAATACGAAGACAACGTAGAAGATCTGCTCTTTTGTGCTCGTGCCGCGGCTAGGGTTTACAGTGCAGTCGGTCGCTCTACCAATACATTCTTTTCGATTTGGCAGGAGGGATATGAAGCCACGCTTGCCGTTGGTGATACCCGTCACTTGAATCACCTGACGGCAGCGCACGGAAGCAGTTTAATGGAGCGCGCTCTAATTGATGCCTGTGGTCGGGGTTTAGGGCAGACTTATTTTCAGCTAATTCGCGACAATACATTGGATTTGAACCTGGGCTGTTTGCACGCAGAACTAGCTGGCATTAGCCCGGCGTCAGCGCTGGCAAGTGCTCCACTCACCTCGATTGCTATTCGCCATACCGTGGGATTGGCTGACCCGATTTATCGCGAGGATATACCCGCTGGAGAGATATTAGACGATTGTTTGCCCCAAGCATTGGAAGAGTATATCTCTGCTCAGGGAATCGCTTTTCTAAAGGTGAAAGTCAGCGGTGATATGGACGTTGATCGCGAGCGGCTGCGTGCGATCGCTGGTCTACTCGATCAGAGAACTCGGAGTTGCCAGATTACCCTCGATGGAAATGAGCAGTATTGCGATATGGATGCATTTTCCATGCTTTTGGATTATATCGACGAGGAACTGCCCACGTTATGGAGGCGCATCTTATATGTCGAACAGCCGTTGGAACGCAGCGTAGCTCTCAATTCGAGCCTGCGCGGGGGAATCGCTGCGGCTGGGGTGCGAAAACCTTTGTTAATAGATGAGTCGGATGGAGATATAGATACATTTGCCCAGGCCATGGATATAGGCTATTGCGGCGTATCCTCAAAGGCCTGTAAGGGCTTGGTTAAAGCGATCGCCAATGCTGCTTTAGCACATACGCGTGATGCGACGCGCTATTTCCTTACCGGAGAAGACCTGATGAACCTGCCGGTCGTTCCGCTTCATCAGGACTTAGTGCACGTAGCTGCTCTCGGCATTCGCCACGTCGAGCGCAATGGACACCATTACGTGCGTGGATTGGACCATCTTTCTGAGCGGGAACGCACAGCATGCCTCTTGCAGCACAGCGATATGTATGCGTATCGCGATGGACTGGCCGCTTTAGTGATTGAGCGCGGACAGGTTGCCATTAATTCTCTTCAACATCCGGGACTGGGCGTTGGTTTAGATACAGATATAGAGGCGATGGTTCCACTCGAGGATTGGTCCTTTGCTCAATTGAGATAGGAGTAATTCGCATTGGCTCACACTAAGAAAAGAGATGAAGCGATTGTGCAATTTATAGTCAATCATGATTAAACCGCGCACGGCTTTGTGCTGACGAATTGAGGGCGCAACTAGTAGGTTATTGACCAGTGCTACGGTTGCGGCGACACCTGAAAAACTAACCTATCGCCTCGCATACTTCTGTTTTTGTATGGCATGGCGCTAAGAATAGGAGCGTAGTCCAATGGGAGAAGAGGTTTCTTTTGATGCTATGTTTATCTATTTAGAGACGCATCCACTCGTTGGCATTTTACTGGCCGCGCTCGCGATTATGTTTGTTGCTAGTTTGATTCGGATGATCGTTCGACTCGCCGTTGTCTTTGCCTTGGTGCTGGTAGTGGGACTGTACTGGACGCATAGCGAGGCGGTCAGTGATTTGGATGTGCGCACTGAGTTACTCAAGCGCAAAGTTGCTGAATACGGCAAAGGAGCGCTGGAAGTGGGGAAAGTATTGCTCAAAAAAGGCGCCAATGAGCTTAAGAAGCAGATAGAAGAGTCTCAGCAATAAGAGAATGTTAAACGACATCGCCCTCAGAAAGATGGGCAATGAAAGCGGTCTCATCGATTGTTTCAATGCCCAGTGCTTGGGCCTTGTTAAGCTTAGATCCCGCTTTTTCTCCGTAGACGACTAGGTCTGTATTTTTGCTGACGCTCGAGGTGGTGCGACCGCCTAAGCGCTCAATATAGGCAGCGGCTTCGGCGCGGCTTAGCTGGCTCAGGCTTCCCGTTAGAACGACTGTCTTTCCAGAAAACACAGAGTTATTCACTGTATTTTCGACATTTTCGGCCGTCTCCGTTTGCAGTCCCGCACGCTGTAGTTTGTCAAAAAGCTGGTCGAGCGTGCCACTGTGCAGCGCTGCGTGTACGCTGGTTGCGATTTTAGGGCCGATTTCGGACACGGTTTCTAACGTCTCTACTGAAGCTTGGCGCAGGCCGTTTAGTGAGAGGAAATGGCGAGCTAGCGTGCGGGCTACGGTGATACCGACGTGGCGGATGCCAACGGCAAATAGCACTCTGTCGAATGTGCGCTCTTTGCTCTGCTGTAACCCTTTTAAAATATTTGTCGCCGACTTTTCCCCCATGCGCTCTAATTCCATCCACTGCGTTAACTGGAGCGCGTAGAGGTCGGCAACGTCCTTTACGATTTTCCTGTCGACAAGCTGTTCAATTACGGCGGGCCCCATCCCCTCAATACCCATGGCGTTGCGACTTGCAAAATGCTCTATTCGGCGTTTGAGTTGTGCGGAACAAGATGGGTTATCACAGCGTGTCGCCGCCTCTTCTTCATCTCTAACGAGGTCTGATTCACAGACAGGACATTGCGTTGGAAACTGAAAAACGTGCGCATCTTCGGGGCGATCTCGCAGGATGGAAGACACGACTTTAGGAATCACATCGCCGCCTTTTTCAAGCACGACGAGGTCACCTATGCGGATATCTTTGCGCGCAATTTCGTCGGCGTTGTGGAGGCTGGCACGACTTATGGTCGATCCGGCAAGAGCGACGGGCTGCAAAATGGCTACAGGCGTGATTGCACCCGTACGTCCGATTTGTAGTTGAATGTCGGTTAATCGCGTTTGGGCTTGGTGTGCGGCAAACTTATAGGCCATAGCCCAGCGCGGACTCTTGGTCGTATGGCCTAAGCGCACGCGTTGGCTCAGGTCATCTACTTTGATCACCACGCCGTCGATATCGTACGGGAGTTCGTCGCGCGCGTCTTCATACTGAGCGTAAAATCCGAGCACATCTTCAACCGTTTTACAGCGCTGCTGCGCTGAATTAACTGGAAGTCCAAGTGTGCGTAGGCGCTCCATGTTAAGAGTATGCGTTGCTGTTGGAGCGCCTAGTTCGTCTAGGGAGTAGGCAAAGAAACGCAGAGATCGGCTGGCTACCACTGTGGGATCCTGCTGTTTGAGAGAGCCCGCGGTAGAATTGCGTGGGTTGGCGAAAAGCGCTTCACTGCGCGCTTCGCGCTCGTTGTTGAGTCGGGCAAAATCAGCGTGTTCCATATAGACTTCACCGCGTACCTCACAAGAAATCCCCTCTTGACGTAGGCGCAGTGGAATAGAACGAATTGTACGCGCGTTGTTAGTTATCTCATCGCCCTGCGTCCCATCTCCACGGGTGACGGCTCTAACGAGCGCACTGTCTTCATATATGAGGCTTAGCGCGACGCCGTCTATCTTGAGCTCTGCCACATAGGCTAACGGTTCGTCGGAAAGCCCTCGGGCTACGCGCTGATGGAACATTTCTATGTCTTCTCTGGAGTAACTATTGTCGAGGCTCAGCATAGGTGTTGCATGAGAGACTGTCGGAAAGTCGCTAACGGGTTTTCCACCGATCCGCTGGCTCGGGGAATGCGGACTTCGGAGCGATGGATGCCTTTCTTCTAAATCGATGAGTTCAGACATCATGCGATCGTACTCGCCGTCGGAGATAACAGGCTCGGCCAGCGCATAGTAGCGGTGATTGTGGACCTCTAACTCGGAAGATAGTTGGGCGATACGCCGTGCTGGATCAGCTGACATAAGCTCGCTTTTTTTGGTTTGTTGGCGCAATAATAGGGGGTAAACACGACGCTGTCAACGTTGTTGAGGCACTCATATTGTCCACGCCTATACACTAGTGTATATTTATATCATTGCTATGGAAGACGCGTCCAAAAATTTGTCGCACGAAGTCCCTTGGGGAGCCTATTGGGAGCTTACGAAGCCGCGCATCATTTTCATGGTGCTTGTTACGTGCACGTTGGGATTTTTTATTGGTGGGCGAGGGATACATTCCTACACTTTGCTGTTGTCGACTCTGTTGGGCACTGCGCTAACGGTGGGTGGTTCGGCCGTTTTAAACCACTATCTAGAACGCGATGTGGATCGGTTGATGGAGCGCACGCGTAACCGTCCTCTGCCTGCTGGTTTAGTGCGGCCGTCGATGGCTATGTCGTATGGCTTCATACTTGTGCTGCTCGGCCAATGTATACTGCTGTCTTTCGCCGGTTTGTTGACGTCTTTTCTTGCCTTGCTCTCTGCGTTTCTTTACGTGGTTATTTATACGCCGATGAAACGACTGACTTGGCTTAATACGTCTCTTGGTGCTATTCCCGGTGCACTGCCTCCTGTTGGTGGATGGACTGCAGCTACGGGTGAACTTGAAACGGGTGCTTGGATATTTTTCCTTATCCTTTTTGCCTGGCAACATCCCCATTTTTATGCTATCGCTTGGATGTTTCGTGAAGATTATGCGCGGGGTGGCTTCAAAATGTTACCTGTAGTTGAGGTTGATGGAAAACGCACCTGCAGACAGGTTATCTTCTTTTCTTTAATGTTGCTGCTAGTTTCGGTGATGCCTACCCTATTTGGTCTCGCTGGAACGGTTTACATGGCCGGGGCTGTGCTACTTGGAATTGCCTTTTTAGCTGCGAGCGTAGCGTTGGCATATTCGCGCTCGTCGTTGAGCGCGCGGCGCCTTCTCAAAGCGTCTGTAATCTACCTACCATTGCTGCTGGTCTTAAGCGTCTTTGACGCCAGTTTTTAAATAGAAACAGTGGGATTGGGATGCGGTGGCGCGTTAGCCAAATCTAGGGCGCTTTTTTGCGCCCTGCTCTGTAGTCCTCCGGCGTGTTGAAATTGATGAAGGGGCTGCGTGTCCTCGCATGTGTAGCCCATTTCTCTTTATTTACGACGCGGGCGTTGATTCTTCCTACAAACTTTTGCATTGAGAGTTGGCCTTGCTTAATTGCGTCTTCGGCTAGCGGTAAAACGGAGCGACTGTAAACAGCACACAATGGCTGCAGTCCCTTTTCGTCTTCGGGAATGACTACTCCGTGAGACGCACGGGGCTGACTTACCACATACTGCAGCAAGGGTGGTGTCAAGTTGGGCATGTCGCAGGCCAGTAGCAGGAGATGAGAAGTCGTTGCGTGATGCAGAGCTGTTGCCAGGCCACCCAAGGGGCCTGCGTCGGGGAATCGGTCGGGGAATAGGGACCAGAGGAAAGGTGAATGGGTAGTTGGGTTGTTGCTAATAATTATGCGGGCATCGGCGAGGGTATGTGCGGCGTTGATGACGCGCTGGAGCAGGGGTATGCCCTCTATAGTTAGCAGCGCTTTGTCGCTGCCCATGCGTTTGCTGCGGCCGCCTGCGAGAATGGCGACGGTCAGATCCACTAGTCGACTTGACTTTGATTGTTGATAAGTGCTGCGCTATAGCCTGCTCCAAAACCGTTATCAATATTGACTACGCTGACGCCGGAAGCACAGGAATTAAGCATGGTAAGTAGAGCAGAAAGGCCGTTAAAGTTCGCGCCATATCCAACGCTAGTGGGCACTGCAATTACGGGAGCGTCCACTAAGCCGCCTACCACGCTGGCGAGCGCGCCTTCCATACCTGCCACGACGACGATAGCCTTTGCTGTGCGAAAAGTGTTGCGGTACGCTAGTAAACGGTGAATTCCCGCTACGCCTACATCAACTATAGACTCAACATACGATCCCATGACTCGCGCAGTAATTTCTGCCTCGCGCGCTACGGGTAAGTCAGAAGTGCCGGCAGAGATGACTAGAACACGGCCGTGTTCGCTTAGTTTGTGTACGCTGGGAATAAAAATGGTTCGAGCAAGCTCGTCATGCTGCGTTTCGGGATAACGCTCGCATAGTGCCGCCGCCGCTTCTGGAGCGATACGCGTTCCCAGCACCTGTGACTCACGCTCTAAGAGTCGACTGGCAATGGCTAGAATTTGCCCGGGCGTTTTTCCCTGGCAGAAGATGACTTCTGGGTGCCCCGTGCGCAGGGTGCGGTGGTGATCGACGTGGGCAAAACCTATGTTTTCAAACGGTAAGTCACGCAAATTGTTGAGGGCATCTTCAGGAGACAGGGTCCCGTCGGCGACGCTATCTAACAGTGTACGAAGAGATCCTGGGTCCATAGGTGCATACTTTATAAGTCTATAGGAAGAATATACTCTTTTATACGCTGGTTACCGCGCATTATTTTTTACGTAAACTATTGATTAAAATAGAATTATTAAAAAGGGGTGTCAATGGCATAGGCGTTGCTTACATGGAGTGGACCTTTGTATATGAGGAGTGATATTAAATGAGTGATGTGGCGTTTATCCTGCTGTCTGCCTTTTTCTTAGCTGTCCCCGTGGTAATAAAATACACTATTGCCTTTCAGACACGTAGCATGCTCAGCCAGTTACGTAACCAAGAGCGCACAGTGCACGCGCTGTCACTGCAGTTGGAGGGCATGCAGAGCGAAAAAATGGCTGTGCGCAGAGCACTTACGCAAGTGCATGCTCAGCGCCGACAAGCCGATGTGCGTCGTCAGTTACAGGAAGAGCAACTCCAACACGTGCGTTCACTCGCCGAATCAGTCGCGACGAGCCGCCGTCAATTTAGAGGCAAAATATCGGCTGTATCAACGCTAGAAATGCCTGAGTTAGAAGAAGTCATAGATGTAGATGAAGCCATAGAATCTGCTGCCTAGCGGCAGCAACGAAACCCCGTGAGTGACTGTGACTGGTCGAGCTGTTGCTGTTTATCGGCGGAGAGTTCGGACAGAAACTGTCGGATAGAAGCAGAATTAGAAAAGTCAAATTTCGCACCTTGGAGGGGCGTAAATTCGAAACGTTCTAAGGATGAGCAGGTTGCTCCCGAGCTCGGCTCGTCGGATGTCACGTTGCTTCGACTGCTGCTGGCCGTCCAATCTCCAAATGAGTCCACCTCACCGGTCCACTCTCTTAAATTGCCTGTCAAATCATATATTCCGTTACCCGCTTGGCAATTGGGATAGCTGCCTGACTGGGCAATCCCATCTTCAAGCGTGCTGTGATAAGAGCGAGCCGTATTGCAGAAACGCAGGCCAAAATCTTCGAGGTATTCTAAATCGGTTACATTGTCGGTTGAAGAATATTGGAAAGCCTCTTCGCCGGCACAAGCGCGCTTCCACTCAGCAGATTCACATAGTCGCTTGCCCTCGGCAGCACAAAGCATTGCCGCGTCAAACCAAGTTGCAAGTAGAGGTTTTTTTCCAAGTCGATTGGGATATTCATACGCATCTATTTCGAACGTATGCGTGCCGCCATCCGATGTGGGTAAGTCCAGAACTATCATACCGCCCGATGGTAAAGGAGCTTCTGTCGCGACCGTTACCGATATTTCTTTCTCGATTACGACTTCTCCATCACTCACGGTGACTTGTAGTCTATAAGAGCCCGGCACGGTCGGTATGAAAGAGGAGCGATTGCCAATGGGCGCATTGGTTTGGTCGTCGAGTATGGGTTCGCTGATTATAGAGAGCATAGGCTGTTGATCAAGCTGCTGCCAGTCGTACGTGAGTGCATCGTTGTCTGGATCTGTAGCAAACGCTTCTATCACGGTGTGCTGTGCGTCAAAGAAAACGATAGTGTCTTGAACGACGTGTAAAACTGGAGCACGTTGGACGACGGTGACGGAAAACGATACGCGCTGGATTGAAGCATCGCTTAGACAGCTCTGACGATCTTCTTCAAGTAATACTGAATCACAGTCGCGATCTGAAATACTTGCCTGTATAAAAAATGTTTCAGAATTGCTTTCGATAGTAGAGGGAGCAAACCACGAAGTTTGGGCCGCAAGCGAATCTCTGAAACTTCCGGCTCCAAACGAGTTCCATTTGTAAAAGAGGGGATCGTCGTCTTCGTCAGAGGCGAAGGTATTTAACTTAACTTCACCTCCTCGAGAAACCTGACAGGTTTCTCCTACGGAAATGGTATCGCGCTGGCTGTCGGTTGTGATGCAGACAAATCGTGCCAGTTCAACGACTGGTGGTTCGTTGGGTAACTCCTTATGAACTAGGCTACAGGCATTGCAGACCAGGAATAATGCTAGTAACGCGATGTGAATCATTCGCCATCGTCGTGTAATAACTCGAGAATGCGGTCTAAGTCGCCATCGTCGTAAAATTCTATTTCTATACGACCCCTATGTCCACTGCGGCGAATATGGATGGCTGTGCCAAAGCGATGCTGCAGACGTTCCTCTTGTTCCTGCACGAGCGGATCATCATCGCGTTGTCCTGATTTTTGTTTTTTCTTCTTATCGCGGCCGCTGCGCCGAGCGTTAACCGCCCGCTCAACTTCGCGGGCGGTGAGCTTCTCTTCTGCGGCTCGCCGCGCTAGTTCGAGACGATCATCATCGTCGTCGAGTCCTAATAGAGCACGGGCATGGCCCATTTGTAAACGGCCCTGTCTCAGAAAGTCTTGGATCTCAAGTGGTAGGTTGAGTAATCGAAGCAAGTTGGCTACGGTCGAACGGTTTTTACCTACTTTCTGAGCGACCTGTTCTTGGGTGAGAAAACAGCGGTCCATCAACGCTCGGTAGCCTTCAGCTTCTTCGATCGGCGTCAGGTTTTCACGTTGAATATTCTCAATGAGTGAGAGTTCCATTAAGTCTTGCTGTGATTCGATCTCGTGCACAATGGCCGGGATTGTTTCAAATCCGGCCTGACGTGTCGCTCGCCACCGTCGTTCACCTGCAATAAGGTGATAGCTCTGGCCCACGCGGTTAACCGTGATCGGTTGTATAACGCCCTTTTCCTGAATTGAGCGCATTAATTCGTCTATGTGTTCGGAATCAAATTCCGTGCGCGCTTGAAATGGGTTGGGCTCTATTTCGTCTACGTTTACATAAACGATTTGCCGCGTATTGTCGTCCGGCCCGCCGCTGTCGGGGTGTTCGGGAATAAGAGCATTTATACCCTTACCCAGTACCGGCTTTTTACCCATGGTTAATTACTTCTCCTGCTAAGCTCATATAGTTTTGTGCACCGGGAGAGAGGATGTCGTAGAGGACAATTGGCTGGCCGTGGCTAGGGGCTTCTGCCAGTCGAACGTTCCGACTGATGGCGGTTTTGTACACCTTGTTTCCAAAATAAGATTTTACTTCGGATGCAACCTGACGCGATAAGTTTAGGCGACCGTCGTACATCGTGAGTAATACGCCAGCGATCTGTAGTCGCGGGTTGAGATGGCGTTGAATGAGGCGAACTGTATTGAGTAATTTGCCTAGCCCTTCCAGTGCATAGTACTCGCACTGAATGGGAATCAAAACTGAGGTAGAAGCCGTGAGTGCGTTGATTGTTAGCAGGCCCAAGGAAGGCGGGCAGTCGATAACTACGTATGCATATTGGTCTTTAACCTTAGAGAGCAGCGTTTCTAATTTTTGTTCGCGTGCAATCAGGTTGACCATCTCGACTTCTGCCCCCGCTAAATTGACGTGAGAAGGCATTAGAGAGAGATAAGAAATATGTGTTTGTAGCGTAACCTCTTCGGGTTCCTTGTGGCCGAGCAGGGCATGGTAAATATTGCCCGGCTCGACTTCTTCGGAATCCTGAAAACCGCAACCCGACGTAGCGTTGGCCTGCGGGTCCATATCAATGAGCAAGGTCTTTTGTTCTGCCACTGCTAGCGAAGCGGCCAGATTTACGGCGGTAGTGGTCTTGCCTACGCCGCCTTTCTGGTTTGCTATGGCAATGATCTTGCTCATGGAGTTTTTATTTAAATGCTAACGGCGGCCTGAGCTGCTGCTAGGCGCGCAATAGGAACGCGGTAAGGCGAACACGATACGTAGTTCAGCCCCACGGAGTGACAAAAAGCAACGGACTCGGGATCTCCGCCGTGTTCGCCGCAGATACCAACTTTAAGATTTTTTCGGGCCTTGCGTCCACGCTCTGTGCCCAAGCTCACCAACTGTCCAACTCCTTCCTGATCCAGGCTTTGGAATGGATCGGTGGGTAAGATTCCCTGTTCGACGTATTCGGGTAGAAACTTACCCGCGTCGTCACGGCTGTAGCCATAAGTGAGTTGAGTCAGGTCATTTGTTCCAAAGCTGAAGAACTCAGCCTGTTCGGCGATTTGATCGGCGACTAAGGCCGCGCGCGGGATCTCTATCATTGTGCCAACGCTGTAGCTGAGCTTGACCTTGCTCTTCTTGCTGACTTCGTTCGCTACGCGATCTACCATTGCTTTCAGATCGTTCAGTTCGCGAACCGTACCGACAAGGGGAATCATGATCTCCGGCAGCGCTTTGATGCGCTTTTTCTTGGCATTGATGGAGGCTTCGAAAATGGCTTCGACCTGCATCTCGTATATTTCTGGATAGGTAATTCCCAGACGGCAGCCGCGATGCCCTAGCATCGGATTGAATTCGTGCAGCGAGTCGATCTTCTTCTTGATCTGACTGAGGGGCACGTTCATCTGGGCCGCCATTTCTTTTTGCTGAGCTGCTTCGTGTGGAAGGAACTCATGCAGGGGTGGATCTAGCAGGCGAACGGTCACCGGCAGGCCGTTCATCGCTTTGAAAATACCTTCAAAGTCGCGGCGCTGTATCGGTTTGAGCTTACGTAGGGCTTTGCGTCGACCCTGCTCGTCTTCAGCTAAGATCATCTCGCGCACGGCCAAGATGCGGTCCCCTTCAAAAAACATGTGCTCAGTACGGCATAAACCTATACCTTCGGCGCCGAAGCGACGGGCGACGTTTGAATCGTGCGGCGTATCGGCATTGGTTCGTACTTTCAGTTTGCGGGCTTCGTCAGCCCACTTCATCAGTTGGCCAAATTCTCTGGAGAATTTGGCTTCCTGCGTCGGCACCTCGCCGAGCATCACCTCGCCAGATGATCCGTCCAGTGAGACCCAATCCCCTTTTTTAATTGTTTTACCACTGGCCGTAAATTGGTCTTTCTTGTAGTCAATGGAGATGTCGTCGCAGCCGGCCACACAGCATTTGCCCATGCCGCGAGCTACTACAGCCGCGTGGCTTGTCATGCCGCCTCGTGCCGTTAAAATACCCTGCGCTGCATGCATGCCACCTATATCTTCGGGAGAAGTCTCAAGGCGTACGAGAATAACTTTTTTACCCTGGGCGGCTAGGTCTTCAGCCTGTTCCGCATGGAAAACTACAGTGCCACTTGAAGCGCCTGGCGACGCGGGTAATCCCTTGCCGATTACCTCGCTCTTCTTACCTGCGGCAAACGTCGGATGCAGCAACTGATCCAAATCCGCTGGATTGACTCGAAGGAGGGCTTCCTTCTTGGTGATCAAGCGTTCTTTTACCATGTCGACAGCAATCTTAACCGCCGCGGCAGCTGTGCGCTTGCCGCTGCGGGTTTGCAGCATCCATAGGCGTCCTTTTTGGATGGTGAACTCCATGTCCTGCATGTCCTTGTAGTGTTTCTCAAGAAGATTACAGACTTTCTCGAACTCTCTGTATGCCTTGGTCTGTTTACGCTTGAGTAGTGATACGTCCTCCGGTGTGCGAATACCGGCAACGACATCTTCGCCTTGGGCATTGACAAGAAACTCGCCATACAGCTTGTTTTTTCCTGTAGAAGGATCGCGGGTAAAAGCCACGCCGGTTGCGCAGTCCTCGCCCATATTTCCGTAAACCATGGACTGGACGTTGACGGCCGTACCCCAGTTGTGAGGAATGCCTTCAATTTCACGGTAACGTATTGCGCGTTCACCTTGCCAAGAGTTGAAGACTGCGCTGATGGAACCCCACAGTTGCTCTTTGGGATCTTCGGGGAAGGTGCGTTTAAGGCGCTTCTTTATTTCAGCTTTAAACTCGATAACCAACTCTTTAAGATCTTCAGCGAGTAGTTCATTGTCTAGCTCGACGCCGCGCTTGTGCTTCTTCTTCTCTATCAGTTGCTCAAAGGGATCGATCTCAATGCCTTCTGGACGAACTCCCATGACGACGTCTCCGTACATCTGAACGAAGCGGCGATAGACATCGTAACAAAAGCGAGGATCGCCTGATTTTTCGACGAGGCCTTCGACAATTTCATCATTGAGGCCGAGGTTGAGAACGGTTTCCATCATGCCGGGCATGGACACGCGGGCTCCAGATCGAACGGATAGCAGGAGCGGGTTTTTGGGGTCGCCAAATTTTGCTCCCATCTTCTTCTCTACTTCGACGATGGCGTTTTCGACCTGCTTAGCCAACTCGCGAGGATACGACAATTTTTTGTCATAATAGTAAGTGCAGACTTCCGTAGTGATGGTAAAGCCTGCCGGAACGGGTAATCCAAGGCTAGACATTTCGGCGAGGTTCGCGCCTTTGCCACCGAGCAAGTTACGCATGCTTCTATCGCCTTCGGATTTACGGGTACCAAACAGGTAGACGTATTTTTTCGCCATTCCTCAATACACTTTCGCTAATGGTTATAGTTGGTCGGAAAACTGCGTTGAGCGCCTTTGCGCGACAGGATTTATATCGCGATCGGAGGCTGAGTTTCAGCAACTGCTTAATATATATTAAGGTAATGACGTGTGCAAGAGAATCAGTCCCAAACAGGCTCCCATTTACCGCTTTTAGCTGAGCGGTAAATGGCCAGGGCCGTGCGGAGTTCGCCCAAGGCGTATTCAGGTCCAGCAGCCAGCGTTTTTCCATTGAGAATGGCAGTCGTAAAATCTGCGATTTCGGGTCCAAATGAGGCTGTATATCCGGGACTGGAAAACACCTTTTTCCCATCTCTGTGTTCTGCATCCCATAGCCAGAGTTCGGCACCGGATAGGCTCGCGCTGATAGTTATCTCACCCTTGGTTCCTGTAATGCGCCACCACGGCTCTGGGGCGAAGACGGTATCGATCATCATGGCATCGAACTGGGCGCACTGTCCGGATTGGAAGCGGAAAAGTGCGCGTGTTAGAGACTCTCCCTCCATTTGTTGTAGGGGATGACCTACTGCGCCTACGACTTCTTTAATTTCTCCCATCCACATGCGGAGTGGACGAATCCAGTGTGAGCCGCCGTCGATGGTGATTCCTCCACCCGTTCGATTGCGTTCAAAGCGCCAGGGACGCTCTTCCTTAAACCAATAGTCGTCATACTCATACACGAAAGCGGCGCGCGCGGTGATAATTTCGCCAATCGCCCCTGCGTCAATCAGCTTTTTTGCCTGGACAATTTCGGGCCAGTACTGGGCGTTTTCGGCTACCATAAATACTGTGTCTGTCTGGCTTGCAACCCGCAGGATTCGATCGCAGGCATCGAGCGTGGGCGCCATGGGTTTTTCTAGCAAAACATGTTTGCCTGCTTGCAAGCACTGTATGGTTAACTCTTCGTGTAAATCATGAGGCAGCATGAGGTCAACGGCATCGAAGTCCCCATGGTCGAGTGCCTCTTCTAACGACGCAAATGCCTGCGCCCCAGTCTCGGCAGCATAAGCCCGAGCTTTTTCTGTGTCGGGATCAATACAAGCGGTTATGCGGACATTAGGTGCTTTATCTACTAAGCCATCTAAATGGTAGCGCGCAATCGCTCCACAACCTACAAAGGCCATATTCAGTGTCTGTGTCATAGATCCTCACTGGATTGAGGTAAGTGTAGGAAAGTGCAAACATAAAAACGGCATTGCCGAGTTGCAAATGGATTGTTATATAGGGTGCTGTATTTGTATAAGAAGTTTAAACTTTGCGCTTAGCACTGGTATATCTAAAGCGCTAAAAGGGGAGGGTATGCATGTCAAAATGGTGCTTTTTTTGGGGTCTGTTATGGGCCGCTATCGCTTACGGACAGAGCTTTAGCGAACTGTCTGGCACCGTGTCAGACGGCGATGGCAATCCGATTGTTGGAGCCAACGTCGTTTTAGAAGGGGCCGCATTAACTGAGGGTAAAACGGGCGTTAGCAGCGATGAAAATGGTCGCTTTGCCCTTACCGATATTCCAACAGATACCTATGTGCTACGCATAACGCACATCGGTTTCTCCGAACTCGTTTTGATTGACATCTCCGTGGACGGCGATAACAAGCTCGAACTCGTAATGAGTGATGAGGTCATATTCATAGACCAGAGCGTTGTGTCGGCATCTCGTCGGCAGGAAAAAATCCTCGATGCGCCTGCATCGGTTTCGGTTATAGACGCTGAAGATATCCGTACCCAACCTGTGTCTACCGTGGCCGAACATATTCGCGACCTACCAGCTGTTGATTTTGCGCAGACTGGCTTAGCACAGGCCAATGTCGTAGCCCGTGGTTTTAATAATATTTTTTCTGGGGCTATGTTGACGCTGACGGACAATCGAATTGCACGCGTACCGTCGCTACGTTTAAATGCCTACAACTTTATTCCCGTAACCAATGACGATATTGAGCGGATAGAGCTTGTCTTGGGTCCTGGTTCGGCGCTCTACGGACCTAACAGTGCCAATGGTGTAATGCATATCATAACGCGCTCGCCTTTGGATCGACAGGGGACAAATGTCAATGTGGGCTTGGGTGAGCGTAGTGTACGACGTTTCTCGGCGCGGCATGCAGGGAAAATAAGTGAGAATCTGGGATACAAACTTTCTTTACAGTCTTTTTCAGGAACGGATTGGGAGTATGTGGATCCAGAAGAGATTGAATTGCGCGATTATGATTTATCGCGCAATTCGACTGAATTACGTGTCGATTACAGGCCCAATGATGACTTGACGGCTATTGTATCAACCGGATACAACAGTGCTGATAATATTGAGTTGACAGGATTGGGTGCCGGTTTGGCTGATGGCTGGGTTAGCGGTTACTACCAAGCACGGGTCATGTATAAGGATTTGTTTTTTCAGGCTTTTCAAAATTGGACTGATGCTGGAGACACTTTTCTACTCCGTAGTGGCGGTCCAATCCGTGATAAATCGAAACTGACAGTCCTGCAATTACAGCACTTCTATGATATGGGCGTGCGTCAGCGCTTCACCTATGGTGCTGACGTACTGCTCACGCGGCCGGATACGGAAGGAACGATCAACGGTGCGAACGAAAACGACGATGATATAAACGAGTTCGGTTTGTATTTGCAGAGTGAGACCTCTATAGCAGATAAACTCGAATTGGTTTTAGCTGCGCGCTACGATGACCACAATCGTATTCCAGATGCTGAACTGAGTCCGCGTGCTGCCATCGTATTTAAGCCGACCGATACGCAGACGTTACGTTTTACTTATAACAGTGCGTTTTCGACACCTAGCAGCAACAATTTGTATCTCGACCTTGTATCATCGCCTGATGCCTTCGGTACCGGTGCTCTTTTTGAGCCGTCGTTTGGCTTTAAGCCTAGTTTCGACGTGCGAGCACAGGGTACATACCGTAAGGGTTTTGACGGGGGATTCAGCTTTGTGCGTTCAGCAAATGGCCGTCCACAGTTTCGCTCGCCGTTTGCTCCACTTGCCGGTGCATCGTCTGATCAATATTGGGAACTGAATGATCCGCTGTTTACCAATGTGATGTGGAGCATTGGGCGAGGCGCTACCTTAGCACAAGTTACCCCAGTGTTTACAGGTTTGGTTGCTGGACAACTACAGGCGGCCGGTTTAGATGCGGCTACAGCCCAGGCTCAGGCCGGTG
>CAXGPR010000043.1:0-29065 GCA_964011675.1 uncultured bacterium | reverse complement strand
AATTTGCGCCAACAGCTCTCTGGCTTCTGCACGTTCCGGCTGTAAACTCAACACACGATTTAGCGTTTTCCGAGCCTTGCTATAGCGTGCCTGAACAAAGTGCACGCGACCCATTTGAAACAGTAGCTCGACATTGTCCGGTAGGTTCGTTAAACCGCGCTGCAGCACCGATAGCGCAAGTCCATAGTCGGTTTGACGTGCGTGCAAACCAGCCAAATTGAAATACGCCTGTAAGTAGTTCGAATTCCGTGCAAGCGCGCGTTCATAGCGTATTACGGCATCTTCAAAATATTGCTGACGAACTAGTATGTTGGCCAGAAAATAGTTGGGAGCAGCCAGTGCATCGTCTAACTCTGAAGCCTGTGCAAGCGCCTCAACCGCGCGCGGTAAATCGCCTAGATCGCTGAGCATACGTCCCATAACCAAATGAACCCGCGCATCTTGAGGTGCCATTTCTCGAGCCCGCAATATGTATTCCTGCGCTTCACTATAGGCGCGCCGAGCCAGCAGCGCATCGCACAGATCGAGTAGTGCATCGAGATTGTCTGGTCTCTCGTTGTGAGCCGTAAGTAAAGGCTCTAGTTCGGGTGGAGGGGCAACTGGAACACGCACTTTCTTTGGCAAAGTCAACGTGGCCTGCTCCCAAAAGCTCTGCATTGCCTCGTCGGTATCTGCCATTGCCGACGCCTCATCCATAATGGAAGAACGAGTAATGGACTGTGCCGCGGTGTTCGACTCTACAAATTCCACAAAGCGATCTACTCCTGCGGTACGTTCAACCTGCTTTTTTCCGCTTGGCCAGTATATAACGACGCTGTCCACGGAGGCCTTTTCACCCAAACCGAAATGAAGGCGGGGGTCGCTCTGAGAGAGATAACTCGACGCACTGCGCTTTTCGCGAACCCAACGCCGAGCGTCAGACCAAATTTCCACGCGTGCACCGTAAGCGTCTCGATTGCTTTCTCCACCCCGCAGTGCCACACTCAACCAATGACCCCGATCTGCACCCTCATTGCGCAACAGCATAGCCGACTCTGCCGTGTTGAGCACAAATACATCTAGATCACCATCATTATCATAATCTGCTACGGCAGAGCCTCGCCCCACGCGTGCGAGCGAAAACCCAGGCCCCGCCTCATCGCTAATATCGGTAAAGCGCCCGTTACCTTCGTTGCGATAAAGCTGATCGCGCTGCGCATACGTAGCCTGCGGATCAAAGCGCTCTATGTCCTCATCTATATGACCGTTGGCGACGTAGAGGTCGGCATCGCCATCACTGTCGTAATCGAAAAAGTTGATTCCAAAAGCCAGTCGATCAAAACTGCTGGCACCAATTTGCACATCTACAGATACATCGCGAAAAAGCCCTTCGCCTAGGTTACGATACAGCGTATTGCTCTCCCACTGAAAATTGGTCATAACGATATCAGGCCATCCGTCCAAGTCGTAATCGGCTACGTCAACGCCCATAGTACCCTCCGGCTTCCCCGACTCGTTATAAGCTACACCTGCAAAGAGACCAACCTCAACAAAGTAACCACCGTCGTTGCGGTAAAGAAAGTTTGGCGTAGCATCGTTGCCCTGAAACAAGTCGGGATCGCCATCAAGATCCGCATCAAAAAAAACAGGACCCAATTCTCGACATGCTTCGCTAATCAGACCCACTTCCTCGGTCACGTCGAAAAAGCGTCCGTCATCGTTGCGGTAGAGGAAATCACGGCGCCCCGGATACTCTGTTGGAGCCAAATGACGACGCGGTCGCTTGAGATCACCCTCTGCATCAACGTTAGCCTCCTCAAAAGCATAGTCTAAATAGTTTGCTACGTAGAGATCGAGGTCTCCGTCGAGGTCGTAATCAACAAAAGCCGTGCCGGTCGACCAGCTAACATCATCACCCTCTATTGCATTAGTGGCATCTGTAAAGCGCCAAGACAGTTCGGAGCCCTCATTTCGATAGAGTACGTTCCGGCCGAAGTTGCCCACAAATAGATCGCTATCACCGTCATTATCGTAGTCACCCGCAACGGCCCCCATACCATAGCCCTGATCGCCAATTCCTAGGCTGTCGGCCACTTCAAAAAACACTCCAGCATTATTCTTAAAGAGCGCATTATGCGGCGACACATCCGATGTGTAACCTGGCAGATCGGATCCATTCACCGCGTATATATCCATCCAACCATCATTATTGTAGTCGAAAAAAACTGCACCAGACCCAATCGTCTCAACCCCATATTTACGACCAGAACGACCGCTTGTGTGGGTAAAATAAATACCTATATCGTGCGCCACATCGACAAAACGCACGGCCTCGACAACCGGCACATTATTAGCCATTTCTCGTTTGACAGACGATGCCTCACGTCGTTCGCTCAGCTCTGAACTACAGGCAGTCAGAGCTGCAAACAACGCACCCAGCGCGATAATCAACGCACTTGTGACCTGTCGATTTTTCATTGGCTTGTAAGTATGTATTTATCAGTGGAAAATGTCGATGAAAGTGAAAAATATACTAGCTTTTGCTCTTGCTCTCGTCAAGGTGCCATTCTTGCCACTCTTCTCTTCAGAACTTATCATTTACCACTGATTTAAAACTGCCCACATACCCTATCAGCTATCATAGGAGCAGACTCTTGCAGCATCTTATCTCATACGTATTCATCTCAGCACTCACCTTGAGTTGTTCGCAACCAGAACCGACAGCTGTCCCACCTCATATCGTGGCACGCGTCGGCGAGACAGATATTACGCGTGAGCGACTTGATCGAGCCGTGCAAACACTTTACAGCGGCACAAAGGCACAGACTCCTAACAAAGAGCGTAAAGCATTAGAACGTCTAGTCGACATTGAAGTGCTCTTGCTCGGTGCTCATCAACGTAACCTACAAAACGATTTTCAAGTCAAGAGTACCGTCGAGTTAAGAGAGCAAGAACTCATGCTCGAGGAATTATACAAACGCGGCGTTCTCAAAGGGGATGACCAGATCAGCAACGAAGAAGCCCGTGGTTATTTTGACCGTTATCGCATTGGGCAGGAACGGCGTATGAGTCGCATCCTCGTTAGCAGTCCCATGGAAATTGATCGTGTTTTTCAACGCACTCACGCCGGCGAAGCCTTTGCAGAGATTGCCAGCGACATGTCAGAAGACGGCGAAACCGCCATGCAGGGAGGTGACATTGGTTGGATGAGCAGGCTTTCTTTTAAGAGTCATATCCTGCGCCGTCAGGTTTTTGATGCCGAAATTGGCGCACTCATTGGCCCCATTCAAGAACCAGATGGATACTCTATAATGAATGTAGTAGACGAACGCCACGTTCCCTTCGAAAATGCAGCGGCTGCAGTCAAAACCGTTATGATTGAGCAAAAACACGCGCTAGCCGCATTCGAATTCTTAGAAGGTTTAGCCAAACGCGCAGGCATACAGGAGCGCATAGAAACACTCATGCTCTTACTAAACCGCCTCAGTGAGGCTGGTGAAGATCTGCCCGAGTTTAAAAAAGAAGAACTACGTATGCCGCTGTTTGTGGTAGACGGCGATCAGTGGACTATAGATCACTTTATGAAAGCTATGCTTAGCGAGCGCGACCAAGCAGAGATCCGAACGATTGACGACCTGCGCGATTACACACGCCGACTTTACGCACTCAAGATTTTACTACCCAAGCACGGACGCCAACAGAAAATGAATGAAATCGATCACATAGCCGATGAACTACGCCGCATAGAACGCGAAATGATGCTAGAACGGATTCGAGAAAAAGAAGTGATCGAACGCATTGAATTTGACGAAGACGACGAAAGAGCCTACTTCGATAAGAATAGAGCACGCTATGTACGTCCCGAACGCACATCTATTCTCGAGATTCTGGTGGACGATCGAGATCGTGCAGAATCGCTACGGGCCGAAATGGAAGAGGACGGCGACCTTGACGAGTTAGCGCGCCGCTACTCAAAGCGAAGCACGCGCATCCGCCGAGCAGGAGGACGAATGCAGCTTCTCAGTCCAGACAAGTATGGAAAGCTTGGCTGGGAAGCCAAAGATGCGCAAATTGGAGAAATCGTAGGACCAGTAAAAACGAACAACGGATATTCAGTATTCAAAGTACTCAAGAAAATTCCCCAAAGAGATATGAGTTTTCGAGAATCCAAAGGACGCGTGCGATCACATATACGCATGGATCTAAGCGAAACTATGTTCAAAAAACTAGTTGCAGATTTAAAGCGGCAGTATGCAGATAAGATTCATATTTTTGAAGAAAACCTATCATCCTCACAATCCTGATATGTGGAGAATTAGCAGAAGTGAGAGGATTGAGCTCATTAAACGGCAAGTACACTCAGCTCAGTTTTCCTGTTACATATACCTCAAGCTATACAGTTTGAGGTGAAAGGGCGATAGCCTCTACGTTTGATGGTTTAACTAGTTACCTATCAAACATTTGAAAACGCATAAATTTTAACATATAGCGCGGTTTATGGTTAACCCTCCACCCGACTATACAACTTCTGTTACAATAAAAGCTAAACGAACGCGGCAACACAGAAAATTAAACAGTAAAACTAGTCAAGTAATACGAAACAAAACTAATCGCCAAAATAATTGATTTTACTCTATTTACGCATTGTCATATGTGATGAAAATCAGTAATTTTACAAAAGTTTTACAATCATTATTGCAGGCAAGAATTTAAATAAACTAATCGCTCCCCAGCCTCTTTGGAGA
The DNA here is from genome assembly GCA_964011675.1 of uncultured bacterium. Lineage (GTDB taxonomy): Bacteria > Latescibacterota > UBA2968 > UBA8231 > UBA8231. The sequence goes on along the minus strand of CAXGPR010000043.1, from coordinate 24,341 downwards.
AGCCCATATTATGCATTGGTGTCAAGTAGCCTGTATCTCATTGATCTTCGGATTTATATCTATCCCTACACAAGCACAACAAGTACGCTATGACTCTGCACGCGATTGGCGCCAATGGCAACTACCTGTAGGTGCTGTCGATTTATTACCAGAAGGGACAATTGCCCCCACACGAATTCGCAAGAATTCGAACGCAATAAGCAACTTAGAACGTTTTGGTGGAGGGATTAGCAAAGCGGGGTCTAACGCGCGAAGTGCCGCCAACGTCATTGACAGCGATCTCATGACAGGGTGGGCACCCAATCCTGAAGATGACCCAAGCGAATGGTTTGTTGAAATCGATTTAGGTCGTGCCATATCAGCTAATAACGTCACACTTGTATTCGATAAACAGGCCGAGCCATTCGAATTATTTGACTTACTACTCTCTACGGGAGAACCCGAAACAGATTTTATTGCTGCTCCCATACCGGGATCACTAATCTATCGTGTGAAAGAGCGTTTCAAAGAGAATGAGCGTCACCGAGTTACTTTTCAAATCGAGAAAATAGACGATACGCCGATTCAATACATTCGCTTTGAACCCGTACTGATTACCCCAGGTGCACGTTTAGTTGAGGTCGAAGTTGAAGCTATTGGAGATAACATCAGCATGGGAATAATTGAACGAGGCGGCACTATTGACATTAACATCAACTTGGCTAATACCGAATCTCAGCCGTTGGGAAACGCTCTTGGTTTAGTAGATGGAGACCTTTACGAGCGCTGGCGCGCTGGCACGGCCGGAAAGGGACTCAATGACATCCTCGCTCACATGATACTCGATCTGGGTGCCGTTTATTGGGTAGATCAGGTCCGTATTATCGGCGGAGTTGTAGTTCGGTCGGGATTTGGTGGTGGTATAACCACAACTCACTACATATCTAAGCGTCGATGGGACTTTCGCTTCTATGAGTTCATGACATCCGATGGCTCCATTGCTCCCGACGGCTCACGCATTTACACCAAGCACTTTTCAGGCGCTTCACCTTCCAGTGAAACATCCAAAGGCTTGGTTGATCATCATTTTGACTCACTACCAACACGCTACGTCCGCGTTTTTTGGAAATACTGGGATACAAGTTGCTATTCTTTGTTTAACGCTGGGGGAGATACTAGCGGAACCATTCCTGGCTGTGCTGCTGGAGGGACTACCGACGAAATTCAAATATTTGGGGAAGGTTATCCGCAGCGGGTCGAATTCACCTCACCACTTATTGATCTGAGTTCGGGCCGAAATCTTAACTCCGTAGAATGGGACGGAGATATTCCACCAGGTACGCGCGTGGAGATACGCACGCGCACAGGCAACGAGGTAAATGAAGTATACACCTTCTACGATAAGAATGGTAAACAGGTTACAGAAAAACGTTATGGCAAGCTGATTCCATCATTCCGTGGGGCTATCGACACAAGTGTGACACCAGGCGATGATTGGAGTCCGTGGAGTAATATATACGCGACTTCGGGCGCTCCGTTTCAATCTCCTTCTCCGCGCCGCTACATGGAAATAAATGTGAACCTCGTATCCAACTCACCGGATGTATCAGCGACCTTAGACTATCTAGCAGTCAACTACACCCAACCACTCGCTCGCCGTGCCGTTGGCGAAATCACGCCTCGACAAGCCATGCCGGGTGAAGAGACCGAATTCACTTACTATTTACGTCCAGAAGATACAGTCGGTTTTGATCGAATAGCAGTCGAATCAACTTCACCTGCACGCTTCGTCGAGGTAAAAGTAGACGGAGCGATTTTAACAGCAGAGGCAAATACTACAGAATCAGGGTTTCTGGTCGATTTACCAAATCGTATCAGACGAGACGAATTGATAGAATTACGCTTTGCTTCTTCTGTATTCCTACAGTCTACGCTCTTTGATGTATTTTTGCAGGATAGCCGCCAAGACGCCAGCGTGCGTCAACGCGTAGATCCTGGCGATGCTAATGAATCAATCGAGAGTAGCACTAACGTTGTTAGCCTACCTGTCAGCCGTTCAATCTTGGCCAATGTTGTAACTAACGCACGCACCATTACGCCTAATGGAGACTCCATAAACGACCAGTTAGAAATCAACATTGATTTGATTAATGTCTTAGAAGAAAGACCCTTAAGTCTGCAAATTTATGATTTAGCAGGAAAGTTACGCTACGAAAACAGTATAGATGGCATAGCCGGTCAGCAAAAACTCAATTGGAATGGTTTAGATCAGTATGGCCAACGTGTCGAAACCGGTTTGTTTTTGCTGAAAATAAGTGTGAGTGGCGATTCAGGTGAAGAAAGCCTGCAGCGTTTAATTGCTGTGGCTTACTAAGCAATCACCTTGTTTCAAGGTGTCACCAAATACCTTGGTTTGTGTCCCAAAAAAAGCTTGACAGTAATAATTAGAACTTGTTAAATTTGTGGGCGAATTTTGTCATGGAGTACTTAGTATCGTCTGGTGACAGTATTTCATGTCGCAACAGTTCCCGCCGTTACAATGACGGTGGGGCTTTTACTCTTTATTCTCAATGCTTTTGAGGAGGAATTCACATGCGCAAAGTCCTAGCGTTGTCCCTAGGCGTATTGGTGGCCAGCAGTGCTATCGCACAAGAGCCAGCAGAAGTACCTCTTTTCTTCGCGGTCGGTATTCCTGCCAGCAACTTGCCCACAATTGATGGTGATGGCTCAGACTGGGCTTGGGTCGATCGTAGCTTCGAAGTTACAATTGACGACATGAACCCACTAGTGGGTGGTGCTGATGATGCAGACGACCTATTTGTCGACCTCGTAGTTGGTTGGAGTGACGCCGATAATCGCGTCCGCGCTATGGTCCACGTTCATGACAACGAGCTAGTCGTTGATAAGAATCCAACCTGTACCTTCCGCGATGACAACTGCGAAGTACACTTTGACCCAGATAACGGCGGTGGTGGTCCTTATTCAGCTCCTAACGACCAAGACCTACAGCCGGCTTACCAGATGTGCTTGAGCTTCTCCGAGCAGTTCCCCCGCGTGCAGATGTACAACGGCGCTCTGGGTAACTTCGAGCAAGACGCGTTGGATTTCTGGTGGACTCACTCCGGCGACTTCGTTTCCGCTGGTCACGTCAATCAGGGCCAAGAGTACTATTACGAGTTCAGCGCTGAACTTTTCGACCCGATCTCAATGAGTGGTGGTCCCGATGCCAGTTCGCGTTTCACGCTGGCCGCCGAGCAAACCATCGGTATGTCAATTTCTGTTGACGATGCTGACCTTGGCTTGAATGCCAACGGTAATGACCCGATGGCCGAAGATTGCTGCCCCGATGGTTTTTACTGGCAGGGTCAGTATAGCATGGCCGAGCAGTTTATGAACACGGGTGGTATGCCTGACATTTTCTTGACGCCAATTGCTGACGCTGGCACCGCTGTAGAATCCAGCTCATGGGCTCAAGTAAAGAAGATCAGCGACCTGTAAGATTTTTTTTCTCACAGCTTGACAGAAAAGGGGGGGGGATCAACGTCCTCCCCCCTTTTTCTCTTCCGGTTACTTTCCGTAAACCAAGAATCACTACACCGTGCAGTAAAAGGCAAGTTTTATGGGCATATGGCGGTATTTAAAACAGCTCAGTGCGCCGTCGACCATTTTGTTATACGGCGTACTCGCAACTCCCAATGTCTCTCCAGCTATTGACATATGGCAAGCCGGAGTGGGTGGAATAGCTTGGCAAGATGTGGGTGAATTAACTGGCCTAACAATCGATGGTTCTTTGCTTCTCCCAGCCGTCGTCGATTCAAAAACTAACGCCCTAAAAAACCTCCAACTCAAGCGCAGAGGTGGTAGTATTTCTTCACCCCAAGCCTCTAACGTAGACCTAACAGGCTTGCTGACTGACGGTAATCGGGAAACATTCTGGCGCGTTGAACGCGAGCGACGACCCGATGGCACATCCATGGTCATCGATTTAGGCGCAATTTTGCCTATTAACCGCATTCGTTTTCAAGGCAGCGATGACGTGTTTCTGCGCGCTTACGAACTATTTGTTCATGACGGTAACCCTGACCAGTTACGAGAAGATCGACCAGTTGCCTTCATAAACCAAGCCGCATCGAACTTGGAACAAAGCGATCCTGTCATAGACGTGGAAATTCCCCTTCAATTTGTTCGCTTCATCCGCTTGATAAGTCGCTCCAGTCAAGAATTTGTCATTGAAGAAGCCGAGGTGTTTGGCGATGGTTTTGCACCAACAGGAACCTATACATCCGAAGTAATTGACCTGGGGTCTGCTGCTAACTTTGGTAAACTTCAGTTACAGGCTTCGATCGATAGTTTAACTGGGGTTGTATTACAAACACGCACTGGAATTGTGCCCGACCCGAAAGTTTATTACAGAAAAACAGAAATATTTCAAGGTGAAGAACGAGCAGAAGAACCACTCTTACCTATAGGTGAGTCAGAAGCAGCAGAAGCCTATTTCTCACTACGAGTAGCCGATCGCGGGACAATTGAGGATAACGTAACCGAATGGAGCCCCTGGTCAGCTCCTTATGAATCATTTGATAGCGATTTACTTTCGCCAGGCAATCGTCGTTACATACAGTTTCGCCTTCTGTTTTCATCTGACGACGCACGACAGTCCGCTGTGGTTGAGAACCTAAATTTCCAGTTTTCCAACCCCACCCTAGCGGACGAGTTAATCGCCGAGATCAGCCCAGGTAAGGTAACCTTAGGCGAATCGCACACCTTCGACTACTATATACGCTCAGCATTTACCGCAAGAAACGATGGTTTTGATCGCATAGAGATCGCCACACCATTTACTTCCACAGTCAGCGAGGTCGAACTCGACGGCGTGCCAATCGATTTTTCCTTCGAAAACACCGATAAGAACCGTTTACGTATACAACTGACGCAAAACCGCATCAGCGAATCGGGACAACTACTGCGCATCCGCCTCAATGGTTTGGTCACCGTATATGGAACGACGTTTTTTGCCAAAGTATTTGACAGTCAAAAAGACGAACTCGGCCAAGATGTAGTTGCTGGCGACGCATCTCCCGAAGGAGAAAGCGATCGCCTCTCAGTACAGGGTCGCCTGCGAAATCAACTCGTATTAGATCTCAGCGTTAATACCCCAACATTCAGTCCTAATGGGGACGGAATTAACGACAATTTGAACATATCCTATGTATTACTGCGCGCCTTGCAGGAGGTTAGCGTAGACCTATCTCTCTATGACCTTTCCGGACGTTTGGTACGCCGATTACAGAATGCAGGAGCAACTAACGGACCACAAGAGTTGCTATGGAACGGACTCAATGACAGTAACAACGCTGTTGCTCCAGGCCTCTATATGCTCCATCTATCCGTAGAAACGGATACCGGAATAGAAGAGCAAACACGCCTCATTGGCGTAGCATATTAGACTTAAGAACGTGAATCGACTTGAATCGATCCGCATAAAGGAGTACTAGCATGGCTTACCACGGGCTCTCTAAGAGTCTGGTTGCCCTAGGACTAATAGCTGCCACTCAAACCGCAGCCGAGAAAATTTCATTTGACACTCGCTCGGCTTGGCAAGAATGGCGTTACCCGAAGGGCGCTGTAGATATCAGCCCATTCGGCACTATTAGCACTATGGAGGTACGCAAAAGAATTAACGCCATGCGCAATGCCGCTGAATTTGGAGGTGGTATCCGAGCCGTAGGTAGTGGTCCGCGCTCAGCTCAGTCAATAATGGATGGCGACCTCACGACGGGCTGGCAGCCCAACCCAGATGACCCAAGCGATACTTGGTGGATAGAAGTTGACTTGGGACGCATGGTCACGGCAGAGAGAATTCGTCTTCATTTCGTAACACAAGTGCCGGCTATGGAGTTTTTCACCGTCCAACTGTCTAGTGGCGAGCAATTTTTCACCAATGCGCTCGTTCCAATTCCCGGCACGCTCGTCTACGGATCCGGCCAAACCTTTGGCTTCAACAGTGAATACGTTGTCGAACTGGAGCAATCACATATTCAGGTCAACGTCGTCCGCGTAGAAGTCTCGCAGATAACTCCAGGAGCGCGGTTGGCTGAAATAGAAGTGGAAACAATCGGTGATAACGTGGCGTTGGGCATCATAGAACGCGGCGGCAGCATTGATTTGATAACCGACCTACAGTCCGTCCTAGAAGGCGGACAGAATATGGCAGACGGTAAAATCGTTACCAACTGGTCACTCAATACGCTGCATCAGACCGTCACCGGTAAAGACATATTTAACCGAATCATCTTTGATCTGGGTGCCCACTACTGGGTTGACCAACTGCGTATTATAGGGGAACCGATCGGCGCTCCACCGAGTCGCAGAGCACAGAATGGCAACTTTTTCTGGTATCAGATTCTCAGTTCCGATGGCTCGCTCGCACCGGATGGTTCCCTACGTTGGGAGGAAGTCGCCTTCCTGCCGACAGCACCCGAGAACCCAGTTGAAAAGCGGAACTTTGACCATGCCTTCCCCCTGCGCAAAATTCGCTACCTGCAGCACTATTATCCGTCAACTGAAGGCGGAACGATTGAGCGCGCGGGAACGCATAGCAACTATGCCACGTTTGGTTTTGTGAGCGAGTACCAAATGTATGGTGAGGGATATCCCGCCGAAGTCAGCATGACATCGCCCATTGTTGATCTCAATACCATTAAGGGTTTAACGTCTCTTGAATGGGATGCCGAATTGCCACTCAATACGCGCATTGAAATTCGCTCGCGCACGGGCAACGATGTCAATCAAACTTACACTTTTTACGATAAAAACGGCAAAAAGGTGACCCAGAAGCGTTACGACAAGCTGATCCCATCGTTCCGCGGAAACATCGATACGTCAATCGCCGTCAGCGATGATTGGAGCATCTGGAGCGAACCATATACTCTCTCGGGAGAACTGTTCAAATCTCCTTCTCCACGGCGTTACACCCAGCTAGAAGTGCGATTGCTATCTGATGACCCAGCGGTGAGTCCCACGCTTTCTTCCTTAGGAATAAACGTTGAAAACCCACTCGCTCTACGAACGCAAGGAGAAATCGTCCCGACCCGAGTAGAACCAGGCACTGAAGAAGAATTCTCCTATTTTATACGCCCAACATTTGGAGGGAGATCTCAGGGATTTAACCGCTTGAGTATCAGCGCTTCGATTCCGGTTCACTTTACTAGCTTGATTATAGACGGTCAGGTCGTGGAAGCTGAAATGAGTCCTACCGAAAGCGGGTTTGTTTTACAGCTTCCTAGTTTGGTTCGCAGAGAGAGTTTAATTAGAATAGATTTTCGATCGACTGTGTATCAGAATCGCACGCGTTTCGATGCATTTTTAGGTAATAGCAATATGGGTGACCAGGTCCGCCAGTTTATTGATGCAGGAGATGCTAACACAGAAGTGGCTAGCGAATCGATCTCCGTGCAATTACCCATTAATGGAGACCTACTGGCCAACTTAGCTTTGTCAACTAGCGTTCTCACACCTAATGACGACGGTATAAGTGATCAAATCGAGATATCGTTTGACGCGTTAAAATTAGTGATGCCACGTCCTATACGAGTCCAAGTGTTCGATCTGGCAGGACGCAAAGTACGCACGTTGCCTAGTGGCAACGGCTTAGCGCAACGCTATAAATTTACATGGGACGGACGCGACGAACAGTCTCGGCTCGTTCCTCCAGGCACTTATTTCGTTCAGGTCGCCATCGAAGGCGATTCACAGAGCAAAAAGGCCCACCGCATGTTACCGGTGTTATATTGATTCAATCAGAGAGTAAACGTCCCAAGTGGAGTGGACGAGAAGACGACCTAGTTCGAGGACTGATTTATGCATAAAACAGCTATACTCTTCGCTGCGTTTATAGCGTTCTTGTCCCACGAAAGCCGCGCCGCCGAACGGCTTGTGATCGGTGGAAGTGGACAAACTTGGGACGACGTGGGTCTGTTCTCCAACGCACTAGAAGTAACAGACAGAGAAGGCCTATCTCCACTTGAAGCCAACCCTGAAGAAAATATTTTACCACGCGTACGCGAACTAGGCGGTGGTGCAACCACATCAGTTACGACAGCAGCGGCACGCTCTAACCAAATCATTAACGAACTCATAGACGGCGATTACAGAACAGGTTGGCGCGTTTACTCCAACACCAACGGCGCTGAAATCACCGTCGACATGGGCGCTATTTTCGTCCTACAACGCATCTTTTTTCGCCGCGGCGTCCTCAACGACGACGAGCGTTCGCTCCGCGGATACGAGTTCTATGTTAATGATGGGGATCCGCTCAACTTTGTTGGCGACACACCTGTTTACTCGCTTATTGCGCAAAATCGCTCACACGGCTTGCCTGAACTCGACCTGAGTTTTCAACCTACTCAAGTCCGCTATTTTAAGCTGCGCAGCACGGGCGAACGCGCCTTTCAGATGGGCGACCTAGAAGTTTTTGGCGTGGGCGTGACGCCCTTCGCTCACTACGTATCGCGCGTGATTGATCTGGGAGACCAAGCCAATTTCGGTCCAATCAACGTCTATGCTCGTAGCGACTCGCTCGCTTCTGTTCTATTTAGCACTAAGACCGGCACGATTGAAGACGATTCACTGTATTTTCGCCAAACAGGTATTCCTGGTGAATACGAAGAAGTACAGCGTGATCAGTTTGACCGCACGCTAGACCCTGCATATGCAGGCCAAGTTCGGCTTAACAATCGCGATTGGAGCACTTGGTCTCCCCCCTATGCCGAACTGACAGATACGCAGATCAATTCACCCGATAATAGACGCTACATGCAATTTGAATTGAAGCTGTTGTCCGGTGGCCTACTAGATAAAGCACTCATCGACTCCGTCGTAATAAACTACACTACGCCGCCCATAGCCGATTCAGTAGTCGCCGAGATTAGCCCCACAGAAGCACGCATAGGCGAAGTGAACGAATTCACCTATCATATGCGTTCCATAGTCGGCAGGAGTAACCGCGGCTTCGATACGGTATTCATCAACACTCCGTTTGATGCAACAGCTGTGGATGTTGAAATAGACGATGCCAGCGTCGACTTCACACATGAAATGTCCGATGGTAAAATGCGCGTCCACTTTCCAGCCAATCGTATATCGCGCAGTGGACAGGAGATAAAGGTTCGCTTCGAAACGCTGCTAACGGTTTCTGGGACGGAGTTTCGCGCGGAAGTAAGCGACAGTCAGTCAGACGCTTTTCCACAGCGCGTATCCGCAGGGGACGCAGACGAAAAAATTCTCGATAACACGCTCACTGTTAGCGCAAAAATTGAGAACGACCTGTTTGCGGGCGTAGATTTTTCATCAACCGTGTTAACGCCCAACGGCGACCGGATCAACGATGAATTAACACTCAGCTATATTTTACTCAAAGCGACAAACCCCGTGAATATCCAAGTAGTCGTCCATAATTTGGCGGGCCAAGAAATCGTGCGCATTTACGACCAGTATGATCTCAGCGGTCCAAACCAAGTCATTTGGAACGGGAGCGATGGATCTGGAGGCACTGTCTCGCCCGGACTTTACGTAGTGCGCCTAAGCGCAGATACAGACGCGGGCAAGACGACGGAAATGCGCAGCATAGCCGTCGTCTACTAGAGCTGTAACAGGTAGTAATGGAGTGAGGCAGGGAACTCGCACACCGAGTTCCCTGCATATAAATGCACAAGTTAAAAGCGTTGTCTTATTCCCAAGGGAGGGATATCATGCGCAGAGTTACGTCTTGGGGGATTGCCCTGCTTCTTTTGGCAGGGACGTTATCCGCTGTTTTCGCGGCAACGCCGGGACGAGAGCGCGGCGCCACATCGCAGGTGAGAATTGAAGGATTTGACCCACTCATTCCCACACTACGCAAGTGGTACGTACCGCACGACCTTTACAATATTTACGACTGGGGTGGCTACAAGTATACCAACTATGCCAAAGAGCCGTACGAGCGTTATGTGAGCACACAACTCGAAGGACTCGGCCAATACGATATATTTGGCAACTGGATCACGCGTGGTTGGCGCATTTACGAGTGGCGCCAGCAGCAACCGTTGGCTTTTGGAAGCACCGTATTCAAAGATGCTCGCTTCTCTAATTGGTTTCAAAACCTAGTCGTTGCGTCCGATGCCAAGGGGCAGTATTTCACTTCCTTAACAATCGGCGATGCCATCCGCACTACGCTAACGCCTCTGACGTTTAGCCGTTCGCGATTCAACGGTATACAGTGGGACTTCCAATCGGATAAATACAGCGCAACTGTGCTGCTATCCCGCGTCAGCGAACCGGTGCGTGTCGTACAGGGCTCTGCTCGCATGCAGGATACAGACTATACCAACTTCATGGGCCTGCGGGGCACGACGCAGATTGGCGATTTCATCAACTTAGGCGCCACGTTGGTCAATACCAACTTCGGCTCTAGCTCCAGCAACTTTTCTGAGAATTCACGCAAAGGGCTGCTAACGAGTAGCCAAAACTCGGGCAACGTCACTGAAATCGTTGTACGCATCGTCGACGACTCGCCCGGCGATGGCTCGGGCGCACTCTTTTTCTCGTCAGAAATGCTCGTAGATGATGAACCCACCGCCGTTAAGCCAACCATAGAAGGCGGACGCGAGCGCGAAGGGTTTCTCGAGGCACTCGAAGAGGCACCTATTATCCTGCGCTACCGCGTGCCTGACGCCCTCGTCGTGCGCAAGGTCAGCTTCGCGATGGTTCTTTCAAACGACTATCGAGTGGACGTCACTTCAAATTTGCAAACCAACATCAACGGTCAACCCATATTTCTGCCCGTCACGCGAGCAGAAGGTAACGTGCGAGATAATACCAACCAGCGCGTTGTTCGCTTTGACTACGGCCTGCCGTCTGCCAACCAAATTGCGAGCATTGACCTTCAGATCGAAGACGTATGGGGCATGGAAGTGCGAGGTGAATTCGCTCGCAACTCCCAGTTTCAACGCTATCCCAACATCAACGTTCAGAAGCTTAGCAACCTAACGCTCAGCGATCAGCAGGCCGACGCTTGGTTTATCAACGCGACTAAGCGATCTGGGCGATACTTCGGTTATACCGAAGCCTTTAGCATGGATGACAATTACACGACGCGCGGCTACATAACAGACCAGAACGACTTTGTCGACTATGAGAATCAGCGCCAAAACTGGTTTGAATACGTCGACGACAACGACGACCAAGACCAAGCCGTCGACTGGCCGCGCTTTGGCGGTGGCGGTGGCGATAACGCCGTCTTTCCTGGTTTGGATGAGAACAATGACCTGATCTCTGACTTTAATGAGAACAGTAACCTAACCCCGGATTATCAAGAACCCTTCCTGCGCCACTATGTCGACCCACCGGAATTTCTCTTCGGCGTCGACATGAATAACAACACGGTCGTTGATCGCTTTGAAAACGACGAGGAGGCCGACTATCCCTACAAGCGCGGTCATAGGGGATACAACATGTATGGCGGTGCCGAGATCTATCCGGGCATCAACATGACCGTAGGCCGCAGCAGGGAGTGGCTTATCGCCGGCGAGGAACGGGCAAAGACAACCTTCCTCATGCTCAGTGCCGAGCAGGACCTACCTAGGTTGGGACGCCTTGAGGCTTTTTACATGTTCAAGCTAGTTAAAGACAATATTGCCGACAACCTGCTCCAGTGGGTCCAGCGCCCGGGTTCAGTAGGCGGCTTGCAGCCCTTTGATGACCCGCAGATCACCCAAGATGCAATGGTTAACCAAGGCTATCTCGGTTACAAGTACACACGCGGCAACCTCACGTTCGCAAACAAACTTCGCGTCGACCACTATAAGCAGCGCGCAGAAGATGCAGATGCAGATAGAGACTTTAACGACAGCGCCTTCATCGGATTAATTAACAAAGCAGATTACCCATTCCCTATTGGCGACGTCACCATTATTCCGCGTTGGAAAAGTATGTGGCGGCGCCGCACTCAGCCGCGTCCGTCTCAATTAGAAATCAATGACCTAAGCGAGATATTTTCGATTTCGGCAGTGTTTCCCGTATTAAGCAAAAGTCGTTTAGAGGTCGGTGTAGAAACCATTATCTTCCGCAACGCAGAGAAAATTCCAGATCCGCTACCACCGGAGTACGTAGACGATTTCGTCGGCAAGGTCTTTACGGCCCAGTACACCAACAGCGTCCAGTATCAGGGATACAGTATTACATCCAACATTGGTTTCCAGGTCAATGACATTAACTATGGCAACCTGAAGGATTTGGACGTGAGCAACACCATTGCCTTTATCGAACTCTTTGCAGGTATCGAACAGGAGCGCCTCGGCGGTCGCCCGGCAGAGCGGAGAGGATGGGGTTTTTAAGTTTTGAGGCTTGGAAAAACGTTCAGCGTTCTCTGTTATGCGTCGCTCTTAAGCGCGTGTGCTCAGGAGGAAATGCCTTCTGCTCTCCCACACGACCCCGTACTGGCTCGCGTGGGAGAGCAGACGATTACCGAGCGCGATTTTAATGAGGTTTTACAGCGCCTCGGCAACGATCATCAAGCTCTCACGCTCGAGCAGTGGCGCCAGCAGTTCCAACTGCTCGTAGACCGAGAGCTCATGATGAGCGAAGCGCGGCGGCGGAATCTGCACGAAGATGAGGCCGTCCTCAATGCTGTGCAGGCTTGGGAACGTAACCGATTGGTATCAACGCTCATAGAGCTGGAAATGGGCGATGATATGTCGTGGACAGAACAAGAGCTCAGTACGTTCTACGAAGAGATGGGTGCCGGCAGTGAGATACGCCTACAGCGCATCGACGTCTCCGATCGACAGAAAGCGCTAGGATTCTTAGAGCAGATTCGCGACGGAACAGATTTCACCCAACTCGCAGCTGCCAACTCGATGCGCCCGATGGCTACAGACTGGCTCAACCCTCTCATGGTGGACGCGCGCTACGCTCCCCTCTTCTTGTTGAATAAGGGGACGGTTGAGCTGATTGAAGCCGAAAATCGCTACCTACTGGTCAAAGTAGCCGACAAACGACAGGTCTCTTTAGACGAGCGCCGCGCGTTAGTCGAACGCACGCTGCGTCGCCAACGTCAGCAAGAAGCCAATATAAAGTTTCTGGCGCTAATAGCAGAGCGACACGCCGTCCAGATTGATACGGCCGCTCTAACGCAAGTTATTGGCAGTGGGGGCGCCTTAGAACTACGTCTGTTAAAAAGTAATTTGGGCGAGTGGACGCTAGGTCAATACCAGCAATCAATAAAGCGCCTGCAACAGGCTGATTCCGCCCCAGCAACAACGGCCAACGAACTCGGCTTTCGCATTACGCGAGCCTACGTCGCCGACCAGTTATTAGTGGAAGAAGCCCGCAGCAGAAACCTGTACGAAGAGATGGAAGAAGACCGAAAAAAAGTGCTGCAGCAAAAGATACTCGAGTCAATGTGGGAGAGTGACATCTACTCTCAAGTGGAAACAAACGAGAGTGATTTGCGCGCTTTTTACGAGCAAAATAAAGCGCGCTATGCGTCTGTTGCGGGCAACGCACAGACGCTGAGTGTGCAGGTTGGGCGAGACCTACGAGAGGCGAAGGCCGCACCTATTTTTGACGAATTTATAGCGAATCTGCGCCAGCAATCTGCTGCTCAGATTCAGATAGATGAAAATAATTTTCGGGAATTTGTCGCCCGTCAGCGACAGAGCGCTTCCCCGATTGACATGTGAACAAGGCACTGAGAGGAGATCTCCAATGCGCACCCTTAATAAGGCACTCGGACTGAGCTGTGTACTGTCCCTATGGCTGGTCGCTGGATGTGGGCATTATTTGGTCCCCGGCAAATTCGAACCCGCCGAGGTTGCCCAGCAGCAGAGCGCCGAAGGAACGCAAATGCAGGTTTTAGATGATGGCACAGTTACTTTTGTGCAAAATCGTCTGGAAGTTTCTGTGCGCCCGATGACCGACGAAGAGTTGAACCGCCAGTATCCTTCGCAGTCAAACAACGCCAGCGGCCCCGGTGACGAAGTTCCTTCCACGCCCTTTACCTACGGCAACTGGGTCGATTCAAAAACGGGCAAATCTCCTCAGCGTCTCTCCGTATTTAAGATCACGGTCAAGAACTACGAGTATCCCAAGGTAAAGCTCGATCCACTAAAGATCGTAATCGAGTCGACGAATGGACGCACGTACTTCCCCTGGGGCGCCTACGACGTAGAGGAGTACTTCCGCCGTTTCCCACTTGCCTTTAACGGCTTGGGCTATCTGCGCTTTGATGAACGCCGCGATATTGTAAACCAGGCCAAATATCCCGACGATGAGTTTTGTTTTTCCGGCCAAGACGTTGAAGGATATGTGATTTTCTCAAAGATTCACGACGACGTGGGATCAATCTTATTCCGCATCCCCGACTTTGGCCTGCGCTACAACTACCGCAACGAGCCCGTGGAAGAGATTGATCTATCGTTTCGCTTTGAGCGCGAGTTGAAAAAAGTTAAAAATCTCAGCGAATTAGCCGCAAATTAGCCGTTCGCTCAAGTATCTCATTTACAGGGGGGCAGGTTGCTGACCTGCCCCCCGTTTTTTCGCACTGCAAATTCTGTAAACAGTGCGCGTGATATCCGGTTATGCCCTTGAAACGCGCTGCCCTCGGGATCCTTGCCGCACTCTCTCTACTCTCCGTAACGGTGTTCAACCCCGAACATCTCTCTCTCTACATTGAACGGCTTATCGGCTGGGAATCGATTAGAGAAACAGCTGTAACCATACGTGATCCCGACGTATATCACGTGGTAGAGCAAATAGACGCTAACGACCTGCGAACCCACGTAGAAGCGCTTACCTCCTTTCCATCACGCGTCACGGGCTACCCCGGTGCTGAAGCGGCTGCCCAATACGTAGAAGACCAGTTCAGACAGATCGGCTTACAGGACATCACTTCGGAACACTTCGAAGTACCCGTTCCTATGGACAAGGGCGCTCATTTGCGCCTACCCTCTGGCCAGCGCTATGTGCTGCACGCCCTGTGGCCCAACGGAGTCCGCACCTCGACCCTGCCCTCTGGTGGTATTAAGGGCCATCTCATTGACGCGGGACGAGGCACGCTGTCCGAGTTGGATGGCCAAGAAATCGAAGGCAGTATCGCACTAATGGCCTTCGGGTCGAGCAACAACTACGTCGAAGTCCGCGCGCTCGGTGCGCGCGCCATTCTCTTTTACGACGACGGCCGCGTGACGCGCGGAGAAGCAGCTGAGAAATTCCTGCAAGTGCCCGTTGACATCCCCCGCTTTTGGATAGGAAACGACGGTGCAACGGCCCTCCGCAAGCAGGCACACAGCAGTCGGGTGCAGGTGCATCTCGAGGCACGCATGGACTGGGAGCAAGCGACCGTACGGAATATCTTTGCCGTGCTCCCTGGCTTAAACGAGGAAATGCCGCGTGGTCAGCGCCAGCAGGTGCAAAAGTGGAAAGATCAAATCCTCGTAGTGCAAGCACACTACGACGCTATGTCCGTAGTCCCAGCCCTCGCTCCAGGAGCCGAAAGCGCTAGCGGCATCGCGACGCTCTTGGAAACGGCGCGTCTGCTCAGAGAGCACGGCACCCGCTATACCGTGCTCTTTCTGGCCACTCCCGGACATTTTCAGGGCTTAGCCGGTATCAACGATTTCCTCTACCGACATGCTCGTAAAAGCGACTACTTTCGCGAACGCATCGCCGCGGGAGAAGAGATCGACTTTCGCCTCTTTATCGGCCTCGATCTCAGCTCGCACAGCAACCAGGTCGCCAGCTTTGCCATGGGCACCTTTTACAACTCAAATTGGGGTAATAACGACTACCTAAAAAACCTGATGGCCCCTTACGCACAGCACTTTGCCGACTATAGCGCCGAGGTATTTTCCAATTCGAATCGCTACATCGATGCCGTCGCTCCCGTTAAACGCATCTGGAAAAACTACATGCCCGTCCGCCTCGCGCTCGACAGCGAAGCGGCCGTATTTGTCGGTAAAGAAGCGCTCTCCTTAGTGACCCCAAACCAGCTTCGGCCGCTGACGGACACGCCGCTTGACCGCATTGAGGCCATGGATTTTGATGGCCTGGCCGAGCAGGCACGCACGGTGAGCGCCTTGCTGGTCAAGGCAGCGGCGGACCCCGAATTTTTCAACGACACCAAACTGTCTCTTCGAGACTGGGGACACAGCCTCGAAGGCTATATTTACTGGTTCGACCGCGACGTAAACTTTGCCGTGCCCAAGGCGCCAGTAGCCGATGCGCTTGTCACCTACTTGCAGCCAGGCCCCAATTCGGTAGCCGGCGTGCGCACGCTGATTGCTGCGCGCGCCAGAAGCGAAGGAGATTCAGCGGGCTTTTTTCGCTTTGACCTCATGCGGAACCGATTTTCCAACCGCATTCAGGCCTTTGAACTAGACGCCGACGGTCGCATTGTATCGGCACCCGACCTCGGCGAAGAGGGCGATAAGACCTATCCCGGCATGCAGCCCTATGGATGGTGGGAAAATCGCATGATGCAGGTGCTTTTTAAATGTGAAGCACTCAGCTTTTTAGAGGTAGTAGATCCGCGCTATCTGTCGGCGATGGATCGAATCAACGTGCTTGGAAGCAACGATGCCCCACCGCGTTCTTTCGGTTTTAGCTACATAGAAAACCAGTCTGCCCGTGCCGATCGCGTGGTTCAGGCCGGCGTTGTTTTTGCCGAACCCGGCAGCCGGATAAAGATCCTAGCCGGCGAAGGAGCCTTTGGGGGCGAGAGCGCGCTGGCCGGCGTGCGCTTTATGCTGACCAATGCCGACGAAACCTTCCTGCGGCAGCCGCTCGACCCGTCCACGGTTGATCTGAGCATAGTAGAACACGCCCAAGGACGCGGCTTCGATCCAGCGCAAAACGTGCTTTTTCATCCCTCGCTGCAGGCGGCGCGCGACATGTGGATCATCGACGAGGCGCGCATTAAGCAGTTAGAGCGCCACGGTATTATTGTCGAAGAGCTGCAGCAGATGCACGCTCGGGCCAAATCTGCTCTGCTCGAGGCAGAGCGCCATCTCGAAGCCTTGGACTACACGGCCTATAAGAGCGCAGTGCGACGCGCCCTTGGCGTAGAGGCGCGCATCTATCCAGAAGTAAAGTCGACGGCTAACGATACGGTTCGTGCGGTCATATTTTACTTCGCGCTTATCTTGCCCTTCTCATTTTTTTGTGAACGTTTCTTCTTCGGCTATCCAGAAATTCGCAAACAGATTCTCGCCTTTTCCGGTATCTTTATCGGCATCTTTCTCATTCTGCGCTGGCTCCATCCAGCGTTTAAGCTCAGTTCGTCACCCTACATCATTTTCCTGGCCTTCGTCATTCTAGCCTTGGGACTACTCGTCATCTCCATTGTCATAGGTCGCTTCAAGGATATGCTGCAAAAGCGCAAAGGAGCAGCGTCCGGTCTGCACGAGACAGACGTTGGACGCGTGAGCGCTGGCTTTGCGGCCATCCTGCTCGGCATCTCCAACCTGAGCAAGCGCCGCCTTCGTACCGCGCTCACGGCCATTACGCTCACGCTGCTGACGTTTACGGTGTCGTCTTTTACCTCCGTTAAATCAAGCCTAGACTTCTACCGCCTGCCGCGCGATACAAAACCACAGTATGAAGGTGCACTCGTCCGCGAACGCGCCTGGCGCGGCATGCAGCTATCGACGTTGGACTACGTGCGCAGCGCCTTTGCCGCCGACGCACGCGTCGTGCCGCGCGCCTGGTATCTATCTCACGTACAGTCGGAGAAAGCCTATATAGACGTCGAATCACCCGACCGAGGTGAGCGCAGCTTTGTGCACGGTATCGTCGGTCTGCATCCAGACGAACCAAGTGTCACGAATATAGACCAGTATTTAACGGCTGGACGATTCTTCGCCCAAGACGAACGCAATGTCGTCCTCTTGCCGAATAGGCTTGCCACGCTGCTTGGCATTGGTCCCGAAGACGTTGGACAGGCGCGTATTCAGCTATTTGCGCAGGATTATACCGTGATCGGCCTGCTTGACTCAGAGCGTTTGGCCACCCTCCACGACCTCGACGGCGAATCGCTAACGCCCGTGGATACGGTCACGGAGGCCGGTCTTATCGCGCGCGATGCCACAGAGGATCCGCGCACAAAAGCTTCGGCTCCTTTGGAAAGTTTCAGCCACCTAGCGCCTGACAACACGCTCTTTCTGCCATACGAAATTGTCTTGGAGATGGAAGGACAGCTTCGCTCGATCGCGATCGCCGCACCGCCTGGATCAACCGACGCGTTTGTCGAACGCGTCGAGTCGTTTATGACGCGCGTAGCACTCACGCTCTTTGTCAGCCAGGAGGATCGCGTCGTCGTCTACAGTTCGATTGGATCGACCGAGGTCAGCGGAGCGGGTCAGCTCTTTATCCCCGTGCTGATCGCTGCGCTCATAGTCGTCAATACGATGACGGGGGCCGTCTACGAACGCTCTAGAGAGATCGGCGTCTACAGCGTCGTCGGCCTAGCGCCCAGCCATATCGGCATGCTCTTTATCGCCGAATCGACGGTCTTCGCAACATTTGGAGCCGTCGCCGGCTATTTACTCGGTCAGGTATCATATCTATTTATCGTTCAGTACGAACTCTTGAGCGGCCTCACGCTCAACTATTCTTCGCTCTCCGCTGTCTGGGCAACCGTCGTCGTCATTCTCACCGTCTACGTTTCAACACTCTACCCCGCACGTCTAGCCGCCAACATGGCCGTACCCGACGTGACGAGGCAGTGGCGCTTTCCGCCACCGCAGGGCGACGATTGGCGCTTTGATTTTCCCTTTACGGTGGGAGGGTCCGAAGTGCCCAGCATGTACGTCTATCTAAAGACGGTATTCGATGCCTACGGAGAGGGCTCCGTGGGTGACTTTATTGCACGGGACGTCACGCTGCACTCAACGCAGACGCCCGACGGAACTGCCTACGCCATCGCCATGAAGGCCTGGCTAGCGCCCTACGACTTGGGCATCAGTCAGGACGTGACGCTGCACGCGATTCCCGCCGGCGAGCACAATATCTACAAAATCGAAGTGCACATTCATCGACTCAGCGGCGACATAGCCTCGTGGCAGCGCATGAACCGCAACTTCCTCAACGTGCTGCGCAAACGCTTTCTCGTATGGCGAACCCTACCCGGCGGCATCCGGCAAGATTATCAGGATCGAGTGGACGGTGCGTTTAATCGGTCGGAGGTATCTGCATGATATTTCCGCTTCGCGCCTTTCTTATTGGCCTGTTTATGGTCGGACTTATCAACGTAGGGGCGCCCTACAGCATGTTTGTGCTCAAGTCCTCACAGTGGGCCATTAGCTACCTGCCCCTCAGCGTGGTCTTTCTCTTTACGGCATTGGTCTTTGCCAACGCCGCGCTCAAGTCGACTCTGCGGATTACCGGACTTTCACCGGGCGAATTGGGCATCGTCTTTATCATGTCGCTGGTAGGTGCCTCTATTCCCACTTGGGGCACTTCGACGTATATGATTGCCGTAATCGCCGCGCCCAAGTTTTTTGCCTCACCCGAAAATCAGTGGCAGGAAAAGGTCGTGCAGTATGCCAAAGACTGGCTGATGCCGCGCGACGACATTGCGCTCAAATGGTTTTACAACGGCCTACCCGCCGGGGAATCCATTCCCTGGGGGGCGTGGATCGCGCCGCTGTTCTGGTGGACGAGTCTGGTCGTGGCGATCTTTTTTCTCTGCCACTGCCTGGTAGCCGCACTGCGCAAACAGTGGGTCGAACACGAGCGACTCCCGTATGCCCTAATGGAGGTACCGCGTCAGCTTATTGAACCACCGCCCGGTTCCAACTGGCCCGGCTTTGTGCGCAAACCCGTTTTCTGGATCGGGTTTGCCATTCCTTTTTTCATGGTGATGTGGAACGTAGTCACCTACTTCACGCCGGCGTTCCCACCCATACCACGCGACCTGTCCGATCCCATCCGCATCGGCCGCGATTTTCCCGCGATTCACACCAACATCAATTGGGCCATCGTTGGATTTACGTATTTTGTCAATTTAGACGTAGCTTTTAGCCTGTGGTTTTTCAACGTGCTCACCATGCTGCAGATCGGCACCTTTAACCGCTTCGGCTATTCCCTGCCCGGCCTCGACATTTATACGCTGGGCGGCCATCCAGCCATCGGCTGGCAATCCTTTGGCGCGATGATCGTGCTGGTGGCAAACATGATCTGGATGGCGCGCGGCCATTTGGGCGATATCTGGCGCAAGGCCATCCGCGGCGACGATGAAGTTGACGACAGCAATGAGCTAATGTCTTACCGCGGCATCGTCTTTGGCGGCGGTTTTTCACTGCTCTAC
The DNA here is from genome assembly GCA_964011675.1 of uncultured bacterium. Taxonomy (GTDB): domain Bacteria; phylum Latescibacterota; class UBA2968; order UBA8231; family UBA8231. The sequence continues at coordinate 4,021 of CAXGPR010000043.1, read as the reverse complement.
ATCTCCTTCTGGATGTATCGCGCCGGCATGTCGATTCCCACGCTCGTGCTCTTTATTCTCGCGACGCTCATTCTCTATACCGGCATTACGCGCATCGTCATGGAAGGGGGTCTCCTCTTCTCGCGCGCGCCGCTGGTTGGCCAAACCTTTGTCGGCTATACGCTAGGCCCCTACGCTGGGCCAGAGAGCAACATCGCCTTGGGACTTTCCTATGGCTGGCACCACGAGCTCAAGGGCTTCTTTATGGTAGCCTCGGCCAACAGCGCCAAAATAAGCGACCACATGCAGCTCAGCCGCCGCACGATCACCTTTTGCGTAATGGCCGCTGCGCTCGTCGCGCTCGTTGTTTCCATGGCTTTCATCCTCTATATGGGCTATTCATTTGGCGCCTATAACTACGGTGGGTGGATCTTCGGCGACGGCTCAAAGATCCCCTACGCAGAAAGCCTGCGCAAAATAGGCCTCAGCGCACCGGACTGGACGCGCCTGATGCACTTGGGAATAGGTGGAGGCATCATGAGTGCTCTCACCTTTATGCGCTATCGATTTCCCTGGTGGCCGCTGCATCCAATTGGCATGCCGGTTGGAGTTTGCTCCTATCCGATGACCATTATCGTGTTTTCCATATTCGTGTCCTGGCTTGCCAAGTGGGCTATTATGCGCTCGGGCGGCATTGGGCTCTACCAAAAGGCACAGCCCTTTTTCATTGGCTCGATCATGGGCTACTTCACCGCTATTGGCTTTTCGTTCCTAATCGATATGGCCTTTTTCCCCGGCCAGGGCCACTCGCTCTACGGCAATTAGCGCACCTATGGCACGAGAAAAATCAGAAGACGCGGACCTCCGCCTGATCCCAGAAAACCTTCAGTTCGAACCCGGCTTTAATATCAAAACGCTGTGGGCAGCGCTTTTTGTCGGCTTTGTCATGCTCCCCGGCGCTATTTATCTCGGCCTGGTAACGGGCCAGTCCATGGCCGGCGGCGCCGAGTGGGTAACGCTGATTCTCTTTATAGAAATCGCTAAGCGCTCTTTCGTACGCCTGCGCCCACAGGAAGTCATCATCCTCTACTGGGTCGCCGGCGGGCTGGTAACGATGGGCGGCAAACTAGGTACCGGCGCCGACCTGTTTGGCGGCCCCTTTGGCGGGCTGATCTGGGACCAGTATCTGATCCAGTCGCCTCAGGCCGACGGACTGCATCCCTACATTCCCGACTGGGTCGTGCCACCGCGCGACTCAGAGGCGCTGAGCGGCCGCTCATTTTTGCACGCCGACTGGATCAAACCGATCGTCCTGTTGCTGACCGTCATCGTCATGCAAAAGATCAACAGTCTCTCACTGGGCTACGTGCTCTTTCGCATAACCAATGACATTGAGAAACTTCCTTACCCACTTGCATCCGTCCAGGCCGGCGGCGCCACCGCGCTGGCCGACAGTTCGGGCGCACGCGAGGGATGGCGCTGGGAAATCTTCAGCATCGGCGCCTTCATAGGCATTCTCTGGGGATTTTTCTACGTCGTCATACCAACGGTCTCCGGAATCTTTCTAACGCAAACCGTCACCATTCTACCCATTCCCTTTATCGACCTAACAGTCTCGATGAAGGAGCTTCTGCCCGCTGGCATCATGGGTATTGGCACTGATTTGGGCAACGTGCTGATCGGCTTTGTGCTGCCGTTTTGGATCGTCGTCGGTTCGTTTGCCGCTTCGATCCTCGTCAACGTGCTGATCAACCCCGTGCTCTATACCGTAGACGTGCTTCACACCTGGGAGCCGGGCATGTCGGCCATCCCCACTCAGATTGCCAACTCGTTTGACTTCTGGCTCAGCTTTACCATAGGCGGGGCCATCGTTGTCGCGCTGATGGGCTTTGCCATGGTCGGCAAAACCATGTGGAATTTGAGGAATGCGCAGCGCACCGGGGAACGCGATGAGATCCCCAAAGACCGCGGCGATATACCCATTCCCGTGGCGCTGGGTATCTGGGCCGTTAGCACGGCGGGCTTTATCGCACTCGTCTACTTTCTCGTGCCGGACTATCCGTGGTGGATCAGCGCTTTTTTTGGCTTTGTCTGGACGCCAATCTACTCCTACATTGGTGCGCGCATGATCGGTCTGACCGGCTCGCCGCAGGGCGTGTCCTTTCCCTATCTGCGCGAAGGCTCTTTCTACCTGTCTGGATATCAGGGAGCAGCCGTGTGGTTTGCGCCTATTCCCCTCTTTAACTGGGGCTATGAAGCGGCTGCCTTTAAGCAATTAGAGCTAACGCGCACGCGCTTTGGCAGCATCGTCAAACTGGCCGCGGTGACGTTACTCATAATGTTTGTGTGCTCTTTTATATTCTGGTCTTTTATCTGGAAGCTCGGGCCCATTCCCTCTTCGGCCTTTCCCTACGTGCAAAAGTTCTGGCCCTTCCACGCCACCATGCAGGCCTTCTGGGCTAAATCGACGCTTTCCGACGGTGGCAATGAACTCATACGCAGCATCATCCGCCTCGACTACATTCTCGTCGGTGTGGCCTCCAGCGGCGCTATGCTCGGCCTGCTATCCGTCCTCAAGTGGCCCATTACGCTTTTCTACGGCTTTATAGGCGGCATCGGCGCTTGGCCGCACTTTGTGCTGCCCAACTTTATCGGCGCGCTGCTCGGCCGCTACTATTTCGAGCGCCGCTTTGGCGAGCAGACGTGGCGCTCCTACACGCCGATCCTTCTGGCCGGCTATTCGTGTGGAATGGGCCTGGTCGGCATGTCGTCGATTGCGCTTGCGCTGATTTCTAAAGCCGTCTCGAGTATCGTATTCTGAGGAATGCCAACATGAGCGACAAACTCATTATATCAGCCGCCGTCTGCGGCTCTTCGCCGACCAAAGAGCAAAATCCCAACGTGCCATACACGCCGGAAGAAATCGCCAATCAGGCGCTCGATGCGTGGCGCGCCGGCGCAGCCATCGCACACATTCACGTGCGCAATCCACAGACGGGTGCCCCTGACTCGCGCGTCAAACTCTTTGCCGAAGTCGTCGAACACATCCGCGCGGAGAGCGACCTACTCATCAACCTAACGACTAGCGGCTTTAACATCACCGGTCCCGACGCCGACGAACGCCGACTCGATCCGCTTTCGCTCGAACCCGATCTATGCTCGCTGGACGTCGGTTCGTTCAACTTTCGCGATCGAGTCTTTATTAACACAGTCCAGTGGGTCGACAGCGCCGCCCAACGCATGCGCGACGCCGGCGTTAAGCCTGAAATAGAAGTTTTTGACTTGGGTCAGCTCCGACAAGCCAACGACCTAATCGAACGCGATCTCATCGCCCCTCCACCGTGGGTTCAGCTGTGTCTCGGTATTCGCTGGGGCATCGAAGGCACCCTACGCGCCCTCGTGGATATGTGCGATCGACTGCCGGCCGGCGCGCATTGGTCCGTGCTCGCGCCGGGACCGCTGCAGCTTCCCCTAACGACCCACGCTCTACTGATGGGCGGCCATGTGCGCGTTGGTTTTGAGGACAATATCTATTTATCGCGCGGCGTAAAGGCCGATAGCAACGCGCAGTTTGTCGAGCGCACCGTGCGCCTTGCTCGCGAGCTACAGCGCGAGGTTGCCACCTGCGATGAAGCGAGAGATTTACTCGAATTACATCGAGAAAAAACCTGTTAAGTGAGGGCGAGAACGAACGTGTATTGCCCTCTCCTATACCCGAGGATCACACCACATGCTGCCACGTAGCACGCCCGAGGCGCAGGGCATTGCCTCCGGCGCGATCTTGCAGTTTGTCGAGCACTGTGAACACACTATTGACGCGCTGCACAGCGTGATGCTGCTCCGCCACGGACGCGTTGTCGCTGAAGGCTGGTGGGCCCCTTACGCGGCGCATACGCCGCACGAACTCTATTCGCTCAGCAAGAGCTTTGCCTCGACCGCCATTGGTATGGCTATTGCCGAGAGCCGCCTCAGCCTTGACGATACGGTCACGTCTTTCTTTGACGGAGGCGATGTGCCCACCGAGCCCAGCGACAACTTAAAG
>CAXGPR010000042.1:0-29310 GCA_964011675.1 uncultured bacterium | reverse complement strand
TAGCCGTTTTCTATTTCGTTTGATCCGTAACCCGTTCCGTCTCCACCGTACAGGGTTCCATAGGCCCGCCCTCGGAGGGTAGATCCGGGCTGCGTACCCGCTTCGTTAAAAATGACTCGGCCCTTGCCAACAAAGCCGTTGAAAGCTGGAAATATATAGGGCGGCGCTAGCGTTAAGTGGAGCCCTTCTATGCTTGCACCGGCACCGCTCCGCACCATGGTTAACGGCAGTGAAATGATCAATATGTCTAGGTTATCTTCTGGGGTCAGGGCATAGAAGTTGATATTAGCACTCTGTGGATCGTCTTCTTCGACCCCAGCTGTAACCCCAGAGCTGGCAATGTTCGGAGTCTTCCCGGACAGTTCATAGGTGTCATATCGAGACTGTCCTTCACTCAGTGGATCTTCGCTCTCAAGGGTATTCCAAGCGGTTTCAAAATAAATGTCGAACGAACCCAACTCGGGCCAGCAAATATCGGCTGCGGTCAGTGGCCAGGGCCAGCTCGGGGGGTCTGGATCGAGGTCGGCCAGTATGGCCGTGCGTCGTCCGCGAATAAATCGCCGCACCCGTTCGGTATCTTGGGCCGCTTGGTCTCGAACCTTTTCTAAGGCGTGTTCTTGTACTATGGTGGCCATCCGATCAATTTGTTGCAATAGGTCTTCTTCATTCCAAATGGTTTTCATCAATTCTTTTAAACGCGCCACATATAGGCCACGAGTTTCGTCGTTTTGGTAGAGGCGATGAGCGATGGCTCCGTGTGCTGCGACTGAGGTTGGTGACCGAAATTCGTCAAAGGGAACGTCTATGGTGGTAAAAACCTGATCCGTTCCCCAAGGTATAAAGACAAAGGGCGCATCGGGTTGGCGATAGATATAAAAGTTGTTGCGATTGCCAGCGTAGCCGTCCCAGTGTCCGACGAGTACTTCTAAGGCCCAAAAGGTGAGGAAACGGTCGATGTCGACTATCTCTTTGAGCGCTGCCAGTCCCGTAGGAGATGGATCTTGCAGTGCGTTGATTACGGCGTCTATATCTGTCTGGTCGCGAGTGCCCTCGTTGGTCTTTTTTTCAAATGTTCCCCGCCAATCAGGTCGGAAATCGCTGAGCGTACCCTCGTAGAGGTTGCCTGTTGGGTCGGCGAAGTTTCGTTCGAGAAAACGCGTTTTTATGCTCTCGACCTGCACGTAGAGGCCCATATCTTCGCCGTTGACGCGCAAGGTGGCGAAGTTGCACCGCGGTGTAGGTATGCCAGCCTGAGCGAAGAGGTGGTAGGATAGACAGGTGTTGATCATTGATGGGTCTTGTTGGGCATTGTTTAAGGTGAGGCGCTTCAAAACGCCTCCGAGCAGCTGTTCGTCGACGAACTTGTCGAATCGAATTTTTAGGGACGGTTTCTCCATACTCAGAGATCCGAGAAATCCTTTTTTGCGCACGGCCACGTCCGTATGGGTCTCACCGTCAACGGTGACCGTTGCGTTAAACCATGAGAAAATGTCATCGGCTGGTTTGTCTAAGCAGTCTTTACCACCAAGAATGTCGGCTAACGTGCGGGTTTGAGCGCGCAGGCTATCCCAGCCCGTGGGGGAGATATCAATATTTACGTTCAGAACGCGGTCGAGTGCATAGTAGGCATCGCTGGGGTCGGACTGTGCTGATTTATTTACGGGTGACGGCTGTGATTCAGATTCGGCGGGAAGGGAAACGAATGCACAGAGAAAGGACGATATTAATAGCAACATACGTGCTCGTTCAGATACCGTATTCACTCTCCGGCCTGCATTAGATTGGGCGAAGCGCATGTTCGTTCTTCTTTCTGTCGCGGGCGCGTTACAGTAACTTGCAGGTTCTATACACACGTGCGATAAGTGTTTTGGGAGTACGAGCCGGTATATGACAGATTTAACGTTATGGAAATCGGCGCGTCGTTCTGCTTTGTGTGTTATGCTACTAAAAATAATGGATACCTTTACAAGGAGTGCGAATTTTTTTTGATCTGCATGTGAGTTTTATTACTAACGGAGGAACTGCTTCAATGCGTGATCCAGAAGATAATCATACAGAATTGGCCGGAGAAAAAGATTTAATACAGGGTTTCGAGCAAGCCGAAACCGACAGAGAGGCTGCTAAGGACTGGCAACCCATATCGGATCGCAAAATAAGAGTGGGTATTGCTGGATACGGCGTGTGTGGGTTTGGTGCGGCGTTTTACTTTCAAGACCATCCCAATGTGAGCGTCGATGCCGTAGCGGATATTCATCCGGATAAATGCGCCGAATTGGCCCGCTTGTGCCGCTGTGAAACGACTTATTCATCGTGTGAGGACTTGATTGCCGACGATGGGATTGAAGCAGTCTTTATTGCAACCGATGCGCCCAGTCATGCTCGGCTGGCCATGGCTGCGCTGAACGCGGGTAAACACGTCGCCTCGGCCGTGCCCGCTGTGTTTGGTTCGTTAGAAGATGCCGATGCACTTTTTGCTACAGCGCAGCGTAGCGACGGCAAATACATGATGTTTGAAACGTCTTACTTTCACTACGACCTTTACTGCATGCGCCATATGTACGAGCGGGGCGAACTGGGCAAGGTAGTCTACTCTGAGGGTGAGTATTGGCACTACTTCGGCACGCCGTTGGCCGCTCATGGTGGCTGGCGCACGGGGCTGCCGCCACAGTGGTATCCGACCCATTCAAATGCTTATTACATGGGCGTGACCGCAGGTAGCTTCACCGAAGTATCGTGCATGGGTATGCCGAGCCTTGTTGAACACCTGCAGCCACAGAATAATGTGTATAACAATCCGTTTGGCACTGAGGTCGCGCTCTTTCGCACGATCGAAGGCGGCATGTCTCGTATGGCCGTGAGCTGGGACACGCCAGGTGAAGGCGGAGAGCGCGGACGTATTCGCACGGAGCAGGGGACGTTCTACGGTTCGTTTAATGGTGTGGGGGGAGATGCCCTGCCGGAGATACAGCGTCCGCCTTTACCGCCCGGCGTTGATGCTGGCGGTCACGGAGGATCACATGGTTACTTGATGAACGAATTTGTCGAGGCGATCCTGTCCGACCGCACGCCGCTTATTGATATTGCTCAGTCGCTCAACATGACCGTTAGCGGCATCGTCGCGCACGAGTCGGCCCTCCGAGACGGAGAGCTACTAAAGATTCCGCAGTACGAGCTGTAAACAGACTACACCGAACAGAGGAGAGCATTCGCGTGAAAATATGGGTTGATGCAGATGCCTGTCCCGTAGTGATCAAGGAAATTCTGTTTAGGGCCGCCGAGCGCACGGGGGTTTCTTTGACGCTGGTGGCCAATCAGTATCTGCGCGTGCCCTATTCAGAGTACATCTCCGTTTTGGTGGTGGGTTCCGAGCTAGACGCGGCTGACGAACGGATCGTGCAGCTTGTGGAGGTGGATGACTTGGTGGTAACGAGCGACATACCGCTAGCTGCAGAAGTCATTGATAAAGGGGGACGTGCACTCAGTCCGCGCGGTGAACTCTATTCGCCGGAGAACATCGGCGCCATCCTAAATATGCGAGACTTTATGCACACGTTGCGGGCCAGCGATATTGAAGCGGGTGGACCGCCGGCGCTGAGTCAGAGTGATAGAAACGAGTTTGCTAATCACCTGAATGGTATGCTGTCCAAGTTTCAGCAAAATTCATAATTACATTATCCTGTAAGAATCTTCTTCGGCTACAAGGTCGATCTCGGCGACAAAGATATCCGCGGGTCCAGATTTGAAATACGACAGCTCGTGCGGGTAGTCGGGGGGCGGTGCCTCTCGTCGCATCGAAGCCCATCGCTCGATGTGGTGCAGGCGCCGTTTGTCTCCTTCGATAACGCCGCTTAGATAAGCGTGCTGTGAGTAGTAACTAATGATCAGTCTATTTTCCTCTAGTGAAAGCAGGCCCGGGTAGGCTGCATCACCGTCGCTAGGCAGCGCAAGAATCGGCGTTAGGCCGCTTTTGTCGAGTCGAAAAATACCGGTGTTACCAGCGGGCGTGTGCTGTCCAATCCAAGGCGCTTTGGGATTGCGGCGTCCGGCGACGTAGACTTGGCCGCCCGATTCACATAGCGCCGGGCAGTGTATTAGGGCCTTCAGGTCAATGCAGGACCACTCCTCGTAGGGTGGATTTGCTACATAGAGCAGCGCGTGCTGTTCGGGCTCGCGTTTGGTGCGCGACACGCACCATAGCGCGCCGTCGGGCCGGAAGATCAGGTCGGCTTCGTTAAAGCGAGGCGTGGTGCGATGGTCCACTGCGCGGATTTCCTGCAGCTGCTGTGCGCTCTCTCCTTCGCTTTCGGGAATCCGCGAAATCACCTGCCAGTTCCGGCCATTAGGGCTGGACAGCAGATCACCTCCCTTCTCAGCGCAGTAGAAAGTTCCGTCGTGCACGCGCACGCGCCACAGCCAGTAGTTTCGGTCGCAGATTTGCGCAGGCGTAGACCACTCATAGCCATCGTTCGAAACGGAGACGTAGGAGTGGGCGACCTGCCGGACTTTTCCGTTTATCGTTTCGTAGTGGCTATCGGCACAGAACACAAACAGCTCATCGTCGGTAGCGGCTAGCTTGGCGTCTCGGGCGTCATGGGGTGTCTTGAAGACGGCCACTTCGTCCCAGCGTCTTAAGTCGGCAGATCGCATTAAGACGACTACGCCATCGGGCGCTGAATGGGCGGATGTGCGATCGTATACCAACCAGAACGTGTCGTTCCAAAAGCAGAGGTCGGAACACATATTGTGCCAGCCGTCTCGAACGATGGTGTAATGGGATACTATGTGTGCCATGTGTGTAGATCCTGTCTAGTCTGAGCGTAAGAGGCGATCTGTGAGCAGGCTTTTCAGGGAGCCCGCACACCAATGTATGCGAATTTGGGGAAATGAAAAAATGCTCTCGCCGTTTAGTCGATGCGGCGTGCTTGCTAAAAGGAATTTTTCTGGCCTAACTTAGGGCGCCAATTGGGCGACTGAGTAGGGTGATGTAGCATATCCAACAGGAGAGAGGTCAGAGCATGGCCAAAAGTAAGCGGGTACAGCGAAAAGAAAAGACGCAAAAGACCGATGGGGCCGATGCAGACCTAATCGAGTTGGGCAACCGGCGCGAGTTGTTTGTCGACGAATATCTAATAGAGCGCATGGAAAACGTCCAACTGCGCCTACACGAACCCGTGCCGCGCAACGTGTCCATTGAGCATGATGCACCGTGGGAGGGCAATACCAGCGGCTACCACACGATCTTTAAAGACGGCCAGTTGTTTCGCGCCTATTACCGCGGCTCTCACTACGAGCCTAATACGCCGTATAAACCCGTCGTGTGCTACGCTGAGAGTCGCGATGGCATTGAATGGCACAAGCCGGAGTTAGGATTGGTCAGCTACAAGGGATCGACGCGCAATAATATCATATGGGACGGTCCCGGCGCGCTCAACTTTACGCCTTTTCTCGACCGCAATCCCAACCGGCGAGTGGGAGAAGAATACAAGGCGTTAGGCAGTCCGCATGCCAGTAGCCAGAAAGAGCAGGCCTTACTCGCTTTTAAATCGTCAGACGGTATCCACTGGAGTCTGCTGTCGAAGAAGCCGGTGATGGATCACACTACGGGCACTAACCTGTTCGACTCACAGAATGTCGCCTTTTACGATCCGCAGCGTGCCTGCTACGTCGAGTATCACCGCGATTCGATCTATCCTGATGGGGTGCGCTATCGTCAGATTATGACTTGCACCTCTAAGGATTTTCGCCGCTGGACAAAACAGCGATTGCTCGACTACGGCGATGCACCGCTTGAGCATCTCTACACCAACGCTGTGACGCCTTACTATCGTGCTCCCCACATCTACATAGGGTTTCCAAAGCGCCTAGTGCCTGACCGTCGTCGTTCTGGTCACCGACCTCCTGGCGTATCGGATACAGTCTTTATGACTAGCCGAGATGGTATGAATTTCAAGCGATGGGGTGAAGCCCTTGTGCGGCCCGGGCTGCAGCCCGAGCGCTGGGAGACCCGAAACAATATGACGGCCTGGGGCTTGGTCGAGACGGTCAACTATCTGCCCACGGCGCCCAAGGAGTTGTCGATCTTTGTCAGCGAGGGCTACTATGGAAATGAAAACGTTCGGCTGAGACGCTTTACGCTGCGCGTAGACGGGTTTGTTTCGGCGTGCGCACCGTTGAAAGGCGGTGAGTTGATCACACGTCCGTTTGTGTTTGAAGGAGGTGCGTTGAGCTTGAATGTCAGCACGTCTGCTGCCGGCTCTGCGCGCGTCGAGGTGCAAGATGCCGACGGCAAGGCCATTGAGGGATATGCGCTGAATGACTGCGACGAGATCTACGGGGATGATCTGGAGCGCATAGTCACGTGGAAGGGACGGGCTGACGTACAGTCTCTATCAGGGCAAACGGTGCGCCTACGCTTCGCGCTCAGCGATGCCGATCTCTACAGCCTGCAGTTTACGCCGCTGCCCGACTAGAAAAAGACCTTGTGTAGCAGGCGCGCACTGCGTCCGGGTTCAGGAAGAAGTTCTTTGATGCGGTTGAGATGCTTTCGATACACTGCATTGGTGGAGTTCTGTAGACCCACAGAGAAGGCATGTAGATGTCCGCGCCAATATACGTTATATCTGCCTGAAAAATCCAATACTGCGTAGCCATCGGTTGGTGTTTCAAAGGGCCCAATTCGCTTTTGATCGTTTGCCCAACGCAACGAACCGGTCCACTCTAACTCTTCGCGCGGTTCGTAGGTCAGACCAATCCGTCCCTGTAGCGGTGGCAGGCGCGGAATGGCTTCGTCCCCTAAATCTGGTAACGTGCCTCGCACGTAGCTCAGCGTTCCGACTGTTTTCCAACGCTTAGTAAAGTGCCAACCAAAAGAAGTCTCTACACCATGCATCATTGCGTCTAAGCCAACAGTTTGATATAAGATCAGATCGGCGCGGCGCCAGCTGCGTTGTCCAGTATTTTTGGGGAATATGTAACCGTCAATTTGATTTCGAAACAAGGCAATGCTCAGGTAGTTTCTGGCTCGTCTAAACTCGACAAAAAATTCTGTACCCCACGCTTGCTCGCTGTCTAAATTGCTGCTGCCAACTTCAAAAGTATAAGCGGCTAAGTGCGGTCCTTTGGAAAACAGCTCTTCAATCCCTGGTGCACGGAAGGTGCGCATGAACGTAGCGCCTGTGGAAATTTGAGTGTGGGGCTGATACTGGAGAGAAAAGCCGCCAGATAAACCGGAAAAGCTGCGCGTCCTAATTCGACCAACCTCAACTTGACCTACCAGTAGAGCCTCGCTTATTTGATCCGGTTCAACGCGGCGTAAGTCGGCTCGCAGCGAGCCCTGAGCCTTCCAAGGGCCGTGTTGCCATTTGCTATATGAGAAAATGGCGCCGGCATACTCTTCTGCGTCAGGGGTAAAGTTAAGGCCAGCTGATGCATAGTTACGATATTCATACCAGAAGCCCAGCGCTGATCGCTGTCGCGCGCCAGACGGCCCCCAGCGCATTTGTGCGGCGCCACAGTGTGTTAGTACGCCAAACTCCATGCCCAGCGTGCGGCGATCTTCGTATTCTGCATGCCAGTAGCGAGAAAAGGAGTGGTGTATGTCGAGCGTTTGGAGGCCTATTCCCATGTCTCCTCGCCACTGTGCGCGGAGCTCTGCGTGTTGGCGCTCCATATCAATAGTGACTCCATTAGGATGTCCACCGCTGGGATCGGGAGGGATGCCGTAATCTGATCGGTAGGCACCTATTGCTCCACCAACATGGCCTCTTTCGTGCACGGTGCTCAAGCCCAGTGAGACGTTGCCGGTTTGAATGTCAGTATTTATTAAATCGCCGCGCGGCGTCGAAACGTTTCCCGCTTTGCGCAGGCTGCCATCTGCGCGCAGTGCGAGTGTGCGCCCTAGGGGCTGAATCCATTCGATCCCTGATGACAGACCCTTGTTGACGCTTTCTCCTTGCCATGAGAAAGCTCCTCCTGCTTTTTCAGGCCTTTCAACCGGTACATACCCACGTCGTACGTTTATGACGCCTCCCAGAGCATTAGATCCGTAGACCATTGTTTCTGGTCCGCGCGTGATTTCAATGCGCTGCGTCGTCATGGGTTCGACTGCCACGGCGTGATCTGAAGACGTAGCTGATAAGTCGCCCGTGCGTTCACCGTCTTCCAGTATTAACAGGCGATCGCCACCTAATCCGCGTAGTACTGGGCGAGCGGGGGCTGGACCCATGGAACGTTGGGCAATGCCTGGTTCGTAATCTATCGTCTCGGCAATGGTCTGGCTGAGGTTTTGTCGTAGCTTGTTTCCGCTAAAAATGACGTCAGGTTCATCCAGTGGAACCAGTGATCCTACGCGCTGATCTTCGATGCGTACGCCTTCCACTAGCAGTTCTTGGTGTCCTATGTGAAGATCTACGCGCGTGGTGTCGCCTGCGGTGATTTCTACGGCGAAGCGAGTATCATGATAGCTGATGTGTAGGGTCTGAATAACGTGTCGTCCCACGGGTAGATCGGAGAAGAAAAAAGTTCCTTGCTCGTCGGTTATCTGCCCGCGTCTTGTCTCCTCTACTACGACTGTTGTCCAGCTGATGGGGTCGTTGCTTTGGGAGTCTAAGACGCGTCCGGTTAGCGCGCCAGACAGCGCGCTAACCGTTGTTGCACATGTTCCAATACAAACACAACAAGTACAGATTGATCTCCGAATCAGCGGTGAGAATCGTGCTGGCTTTTGAGTTTGTATGGGTTTGTAATTAATCACTACTCGCCTTCGTGATCGTGGTCGTGACCTTCTCCTGGACCGTCTTCTGTTACGTGGATTTCAAAAGGTAACGAAACGAAGTCGGAATGCCCACCGTGATTGATTTTGATGGTAATGGTCGTTTTGCCTACACCTTCTCCAACAATGTGAAAGGCCCAGTCACCGTCTCCTTCATGCCAATCAACTTTGGCAATAGAAGTATCCGTTACTTGCCATCCGAGCGAATATCCATCCTCTGCGTGAGGGGTAAACTTTTCGCCTTCTTCATTTAGAAAGCGGATTTGCAGCAGAGGGGTTTCTTTCTCAAGGCCAACGTCGACTTCCCCTTCAAGCTTACCCTCTGACTGAGTCACGATTGCAACACCGCTGTTAAGCATGACGAAGCCGAACGCTTCTGCGTGTTCTTCTTCGTGGCTATGCACGGGGTTATCGTCGTCACCACAACCCGCGACAAATGCGAGCGCCGCTAATACGAACAAAGAAGACAGTTTCTTAAACATGTTTCATCCCTTTCATGATATTTGCACCTAGCTTGTGGAATATCCGCGGCGAAGGTGCGCTGGGTCCTCAAGGGTACCCGTATGGAATAACTTACGCTATCACAGCGCGTTAAGCCGTTTTGTTGGTTCTTAGACTATACAGCCTTAACAAAGTGCGCATTTACATGCTGTCAGGCTTAAGGGCTCTTAATGATAACGATATCTCAGTATACGAGTAATACTACATCATCTTAAAAAGAAGTCAACGATAAACGTATCGAGTGTAACACGGAAGTGTTTAGCCAGAGTGAATTACGGGTTCCCTTGGCAGAATAAGTGCAACACGCGTGAGAATAGAGTCGTGACCGGCATTACAGCAATAATTACTCTAAAATGCTTTTTTATAAATAACGTGCCGAGGTATTAGTATTGAGCATATATTGCTGCTGAGCTACAGGGTGAGATAAAATAGTTTTCTCATTTTTTTCGATTTACTGGAACCCTACACGTGGATCGGGCGTTTTAATCTATGCGAGTCGAACCGGTCACGACTCGCATCCCTCCCGACGGCGAGGAACGCCTTTCGCAATAAGAGCGTTCCTCGTCGTTTTTTTGTTGCTGTAGGGGGATGCTTTGACGGCGGGCGGTAGTGCCTACTGCCAGAGAGGCTCGCCGTCCTCTAGCATGCTCTGCAGGAACTTTTCGTTGAGTTCTACACCGAGCCCAGGTGCTTCCGTCATCGCCACGTGGCCGTTCTGAATAACGGCCTCATCTGAATTGACGACGTCGTCCCAGGTCGGGTCGTCAAAACGGTGAAATTCCAGCGCCAGAAAGTTGGGCACGCTGGCGCAGACGTGCGCATCGCCAACGGTGCTCAGCGCGCTGGAGTTGTTGTGCGGAGCAAAGGGTATGTAGTAGGTCTCGGCCATATTGGCTATTTTGCGACATTCGCTTAGGCCGCCGCACTTAGATATGTCAGGCATTATGATATCAACGGCTTGTTTTTCTATAATTTCGCGAAAGCCGTAGCGCAGGTACGCATTTTCTCCGGCGCATATAGGCGTTTTGGTGGAGTGCGTGATATTGGCCATGGCTTGGATATTTTCCGGCGGCACCGGCTCTTCTAACCACATCAGGTTCAGATCTTCTAACTCGTGGGCGATTTTCATGCCAGCGGTGGCATCGTAGCGCCCGTGCAGATCGATAGCCAGATCCATATGTGGCCCAACTGCCTCACGAATAGCGTGGGCCTGATCGACCATGATTTCGAGTTCGCCAGGCGTTACCGACCAGTTCCAAGCGTCTGCTTTGTGTGGGTTGCCAGCGTCGTCTAGGTCAAATTTAATAGCGGTAAAGCCCTTGGAACGGGCCTCTTCGGCACGTTCCTGGCAGTTGGTCATGGCGCTGTCTACGTACAGGCGCACGCGGTCGCGAAACTTACCGCCCAGGAGTCTGTACACCGGCACGCCCTGCGCCTTGCCGGCCAGGTCCCACAGGGCAATTTCCAGTCCCGTCAGAGCGGAGATGCCCAGTCCAGCCATGCCACCGCGGAAGATATAGCTGCGGCGAATGCCTTCAAAGCAGGCGTCGACGTCGCGCGGGTCTTGGCCGATTAGCTGTTGGGCCATCGTTTGCGTGGAGCCGCGCCAGCCGCCATCGACGTGGCTGGCCTCGCCCGTTCCGTATATTCCCTGATCGGTGTAGATACGCACGTAGTGGTAGAGGTAGCGGCGGCGGCCGTCGACTATTATGGGTACTTCGGCGGTTTTAATCTCGGTGATTTTCATGGGGGTGTCCTTTCTACAATAAAATTCGTAACGTCGTTTGCCTTAAGCCGTTTTGCCCATCAGATAGTCCCAGTTTTTCCGGCGAATGGCGCGCTCCTTGTAGTGATCGCTCTGCGAAACCTGTAAGGGGTTAGAAAAA
Organism: uncultured bacterium; assembly: GCA_964011675.1. Lineage (GTDB taxonomy): Bacteria > Latescibacterota > UBA2968 > UBA8231 > UBA8231. The sequence goes on along the minus strand of CAXGPR010000042.1, from coordinate 18,153 downwards.
TTGAGGATATTGTTTGGATCGGCCGACGTATCGCGCGCGTTCCAATCCGTTGGCTTGTCGCTGCTTTGTGGGTCGTGGTTCCAACTGGGCTGCTCGTTTTCTTTGGTGCGGCGAAAGAGAAACTTGATCATGTGGCGCTTATGGTCGGAGCGGTTGGCCGCCGTGCCGTGCCACAGGTCGTAATGTGTAAAGGCGACGGTGCCAGCCTTAACGACGAGTGGCACCTGACCGCGGATATTGGTGTAATGCGCCATACGATCGGTTGGTGCGTTGCGAAACTGAGTGCCCGGCACGATGACGGTCGGGCCCATATCGGGCGTAATATCGGTCGGATAGTACAAGCCGAGAAAGCGATTGATGAGCGTATCCCGGTTGTTGAGGCCATCTTGATGCCAGTTCATATGACCCGAATGGGGCTGTTTGCAGTGCCAGTGGCGATGGGACTGAACTTCGTATTCCTTGCCCAGCAGGCTGATGAGTGCGCCTTGGACCCGTGGGTGGTCTAGAACCTGCCAGAGTTCAGGCACGGCTTCGGTGATGGCATCGCCGGGGTTGTGATTGAGCGCGTCTAGTTGGTTGGCGATAGATTCGTTGAGCCCGGCGGGCAGTTCGGGTTCGACGAGGTGATAGCCTTTGACGATAAATTCCGCCACTTCGCCATCGCTTAGTAGGAATGGATTATCCATCTACGACCTCCATTTTCTGTAAGATGAATTCATATCCCACTACGTCCAACTCTCGGTCGTCAAAAGGGGCTTGTAGGTGGGGGAATTGCACGATCTGCCAGCTGTCGACGAGGGCATCGTGCACGGTTTTATAAGGCCAATCGAGTGCTTTAGCACTGATTTCGACGCGGAAACCCGCAGTGGGTTCAACCTGAGTGAGCCCAATGATGTCAGAAAAAACGCTCGGCGTGCGCGCGTGTAAATAGAGCAGGCGCTGGCGGGGTTGGGACATGGCGGGGTGGCCCTCTTTGCTGTGGGTGAAAAATCGAGCGCTAATATAGCAACGGGGTTGCGCGCTGACCAGAGGCCATGGCCGGATGCTTTTTTAGCTTCCTCTTTGGTGTTAGCTTATGGGCATACTGCTCGATAAAACAAGGGATATCGCCTTATGAAGATCACTTCTATTCAAGCCGTAAAACTACAAATGCCTCAAGTCGCTGTGCCTTCGACTACGCGGTCTGCGTCTTCTGTGACCTCGCCGCAGTATGCGATCGGGCATCCACAGGCCGAGAGCAAAACGCCGCCGCGCCGTCCGGCTTGGGCTGAAGAGGCCGAGGTGGCCAATCCCATGTCGCGCTACCCGCACGTCAAGCGCCATCGGTCTATGTGGCTACCCAAAGAGTGGGGCGCTGTCTGGTGCAAAGTAACTCTGGAAGATGGGACCTGGGGACTGGGCTCTACGGCGCACGGCAGGCCCGTCGCAGCTGTGATCGAAGACCATCTAGCACCTCAGCTCGTCGGTCAGGATATCCTGGCCGGGGAGAAGCTGGCAGATATGATGTTCCGACTAACCAAGCCCTACGGCACGGTGGGATTGGCTTCATACGCCATTAGCGCGGTAGATCTGGCGCTGTGGGATGCGCGTGGCAAAGCGTTGGATAAGCCCGTATACGAACTGCTGGGGGGACCACAGAAAGAGCGGTTGCTGTGCTACGCAACGGGTAACGACGTCGATTGGTATCAAGAGCTGGGCTTTACGGCCTTCAAGTTGGCCTGTCCCCATGGACCGGCCGATGGCTTGGACGGCTTGAAGAAAAACGAAGATTTTGTCGCCGCGGCGCGTGAGCAAATCGGGGACGAGTGCGAGCTGATGCTCGATTGCTGGATGGCTTTTGACGTCGAATACACGGTGCGACTGGCCGAGCGCCTGCGTCCCTATGGTTTAAAGTGGATAGAAGAGTGTCTGCTGTCAGAAGATTTCGACGGGCACCGCGCGCTGCGTCAGCGCCTGCCTTGGCAGGGGTTGGCAACGGGGGAACACTGGTACACGCACGTGCCTTTCCAGTGGGCCTGTGCCCATCGGGTTACCGATATTTTGCAGCCCGATATACAGTGGGTTGGCGGTATGAGCACGTGTCTAAAAATTGCCGCAGCTGCCGACGCAGCGGGGGTTACGGTGCTGCCGCACGGCGGCGGCGGCACGGCCTTCGGACAGCACTTTTCGCTGGCGATGGGCTGCGCGTCGCTGGCCGAGTACTTCATCGGTTCGCCTCCCGGCGTGCCGTTAGAAGAGCTGCCGCGCATGCCGGGCGTAGCCATAGCCCAAGACGGCTACGTCGTGCCCAGTGACGGTCCCGGATTTGGCATGGAGGTTTCAGAAGACTGGCTGGTGCCGTTTTTCTAACGGGCTCTTAACCCTTTAACTCATTGCGCAGCTGCGTGCCGTTGTCGTCCCACCACGAGTGTAAAATCGTCACGTCGGTTCCTATGCAGAAGTGACGGACGCCCATGTCGATAAAGGGCTGTTGGCTGCCGTCTAGCGCGTTGAGCTCTACGCGCGGCGGCACGCTTTTTTCCATGGCTTTTCGGAATATGAACTCCTGGGCCTCCAAGACTTCTGGTATGGTTCGTTCACCGGGTCGGCCGATATTCATCGAGTAGTCTGCACTGCCCCACTGGATCATGTCGACGCCGTCGACGTCGAGAATTTCTTCGAGCTGATCGACGGCGCTCTGCTTTTCGATCATCACGACTACCACGACGTCGCGCAGTGCCTCTACGTAGGCTTTGCTGCCACCGTATCCCATATAGGTGAAACGGCGCGTGGCCACCCCGTAGGTGCCGCCCTCGTCGGGGTGGTCGGCGCGCACGCAGCGGACGCATTCGGCTGCGTCCTCGGCCGAGCGTACGTCGGCAAAGAGCACGCTGTGAAAGCCCGACCCGACGGCACGCTGTGCTACATAGGCGCGATGTTCAGCGTCTACCTTGATCATCATGGACAGGTCGTACAGGTCGCCGGCGCGGCCGAGATTGTCGAGGTCGTGCAGATCAAAGGGCGCGTATTCAGCTACAAATTCTACGTAGTCGTAGTGACCCGTGTGGCCGATGGCCTCGACCATGGAAGGCCAGGTCGTGTGGATATGGGTGCCTAGAGTGGACGCTCCCTGCTGCAGTCTCTGACGCAAGATGTTGGGTCGCATAGTGTGCTAGTTCAGCCTTGTTTCGAGTGGAGCAGTCGCCCAGTGCCTCGGTGTCGACTGCGAATACTTAATGGATTAATTTAGTCCGGATCACGCGCGTGGAAAAGCGGTGCCGTCCTGGGGCTGGTAGCCGAGTGCGCGACAGGCATCCTCGACGTCCTGCCAGCTTTTTTTGTGTCGCGAAATGCCGGGTACGACGGCCCAATTGAGATTCTCTACGTCTATACAGCAGGCAAAGAGCTGCGCCGTGTCGCGTGGGCTAATTTCGTGGGAGGGTTTTTCTGGGTCCCAATCGGCGCTCTGGTCAAACCGTGGGCTACCCAAGCGTACGCTGATACATGACACGTCGTGCTGATCGGCATACACGCGACCAAGCGCTTCGCCAAAACACTTGGTCGCACCATAGACGTTTTGTGGGAACACGGGTACGTCCCACGACACTGCCTGATCGCCCCGATATCCGAGTACGGCGTTGATACTGCTAGCAAAGACGACGCGCCGACAGCCGCTGCGCCGGGCCGCTTCAAAGCCGTTGTAGCAGCCGATTAGGTTGAGGTCGATGAGCGTTTCGTAAAAGTCGGCGCTCGGACTGCGGTCTGCGGCCAGATGTAGGACGACGTCAACTTCTCGACATGCCTCGGTAAAAGCCTCCAAGTCGCGAATGTCTAGTTCGACCGATTCTTCGTGATCGGCTAGGTCGGAGATGGGCTGAATATCGGCCAGACGCAGACGGTAGCGGTCGCTCCAGTGCTGGCGTACAATGCCGCCGACCAGTCCGGCGGCTCCGGTGATGAGCACGTGCGGTTTAGTTTCCATGAGCTATACCTGCGTTTCTAAGCGGTCTGTGGCCGGCGGTGGTGTGGGCGCGAGCGCAGAAAGTTTGGCGCGTTGCGCGTCGCTCATATTGAATTCGGCAGCGGCCAGAGAGGGCGCCAGCTGTTCGAGGTTGCGTCCCCCGATAATGGGTGCGGTAACGGCCGGATGCGATTGCACCCAAGCAACGGCTAGCGTTACGGGATGGACGTTGCTGTCAGCTGCATACTGCGTGAATCGTTCAGCTATTTCGTAATAGACGTCGAGACTGTAGCGCTTGGCGTAGTTTTCCTTTTCGACGATGCGCCCCTGCTCGGGTCGCTTGCCGATCCCGTATTTGCCGCTGAGCAGGCCGCCGCCCAGCGGACTGTAGGGAATGACGCCAAGCTGTTCGGACTGGGCGAGCGGAAGAATTTCAACCTCGGCCTGGCGCTTGGCCAAGTTATACATCGGCTGAATGCATTCAAAGCGCGCTAGGCCTTCGCGTGCGCTGATGCCCAGCGATTTGGCGATCTGCCAAGCGGCCCAGTTGCTGACGCAGGGGTAGAGAATTTTGCCTTGCTGCACCAGGTGATCGAGCGCGCGTAGCGTTTCGTCTATGGGCGTGTCTTCGTCAAAGTTGTGCACAAAGTAGAGATCGAGACGGTCGGTCTGCAGGCGGTTGAGGCTGGCCTCAACCTGCGTGCTGATATGGCGCCGGGAAAGGCCGCGGTCGTTCGTGTCACAGCCCATTGCCCCGCAGACTTTTGACGTGAGGATAATCTGGTCGCGATCTGCTCTGATTAGCTTGCCGAGTATCTCCTCGGACCGTCCATTTGTGTATACGTTGGCCGTATCGAAAAAGTTGATGCCGATCTCGCGGCATCGGCGATACATCGCTTCGGACGTTTGCTCGTCTGCCTCGCCGCCAAAGGACATCGTGCCAAAGCAAAGCGTGGAAACGCGGACGCCCGTGCGCCCGAGCAGAGTATATTGCATTGTTAACTCCCGTGAATATGCAATGAGACGTGATGGCGGAGCGTTGCCGAAAAAGGGGGGGTGCCCCTAGTCGGCAAGCCTCCACTGCGGATAGGATTCTGGTATATGTAGTCCACCTGATGGCATGGGGCGCGGGGTCCAGACGGTGGCAAAAGAGGTTGCGCGATGTTCGACCATTTGGCAGCGCGCGCAGGCGATGGATAGCACTGTCCCTGCCGACGGGAGCAGTGGACCCTCCAGCAGGCGCGAAAAGCCTTCCCACGGCAGAGCGATCTCGACCCGCCAGCCTTGGTCGATGTCACGGCGTTGGTCGAGCGTACCGTTGATTTTAACGGCGACCTCTAAATCTGGAAAATGCCAGTCGAAAAAGCCCCAGCGCATGCCTCGTTCATGATGCGGCCCGCCATCGCCTCCAAATACCATGGGTTTGTGCACGGCTAGATCGAATTCGGGTACGTCATAGCGGCTGCCGCGTGGGTAGGCATCCTTCCATATAAAAAACATTTCCGAGCGCCGACCGTCTGGCGCAATCGCCAGCGTATAGTAGGCGTCAGGGCCCGCTATATAGAGCTCTACCGTATTCTCGGACCAAGTCAGGCCCGCCCGCTCATTGCCCGTGCAGTAAATATCGCGTTCTTCAAGCCAAAACCCAGCGTAGAGTGCGCGCTCGTCCCACAGCAGGGCGCTGCGTGTGTCAAAAAAGCCCAGGTCCCCGCTTTCGATGGCGCCAAAGCGCGGCGTGCGCTCGGCCTCGTTCCACGCTGTTTTGCCGAGATCTCCGTCAACCGTCAGCGGGGCCGACGCGCGTCTGCATACAAGTTCCTGCTTCATGCCTGCACCTCGTCGACGGTTTTTTCACTAAAGTGGATGTAGGTAAATCGCTCCGGCGTGTGCGAGTCGTATACGCCGTGACTGTTCCACGCCCAGCCGGGGCAGGTGCGGCTGCCGCCCTCTTCAATCCACTGGAAGCGCGATATATCCATGCGCCATACGTCCCCCTCTTTGGCGGGCAGGGAGCGATCGCCGGCCAGGTGCTTAAGACCCTGCCAGGGAAAGGCGATCTCGGCAAACCAACCTCGGTCCACGTCGCTGCTGTCGTTGATCGTGCCGTCTAGGTGCACGGCCCACTGCAGGCCGGGCATGTCCCACGAGCGAAAACACCAGCGGCGCCCGCGCGCCGATTTGTGTCCGCTCCAATGGCCGCCGAGCGTGTCAACGATGCCGTTGTCTATCAGGGCGAACTCGGGTATGTCGGCATAGCCGGCTTCTATATAGCGATCCTGCCATATGTAGAAGCGCTCCATAATGGTGCCTAGCGCGTTGAGTTCAAACTCGTAGTAGGCATCCTGACCGGCAATAAAGACTTCGACGTCGTTTTCCCTGCATATCATGCTGTCGCGTTCGGTCAGCGTGGCGCGGATATCGGGTTCCTCTACCCAGAAGCTTACGTAGAGATATTCGTCGTCCCACAGCATTGCCGACTGCGTGTCGAACAGGGCCAGTCGTCCAGGCTCTTCCAAATCTTCAAAGCGCGGCGATCGCGGCGCTTTCTGCCAGCTTTCTTCGTTAAGGTGACCATCGATGACAATGGGTCCAACGGCCCGGTAACACGTGTAGTGTTTGAGGTTTTCTTCTGGGTAGGGTGGATGGGGTTGCACGGTCTATCCTCGCTTAGAGATCGTTAGATAATTCGATGAGATTTTCATCTGGATCGCGGAAGTAGATGGACAATATGAGGCCGCGTGCGCCGGTCTGCTCTAGTTGCATTAAATGCCCAACAGATGCGCCGCGTTCGCGCCGAGAATGCGCGCGCGCTGCGCGTCGTCCAATGTAGGAGCAAACGCGCGTACGACTTCTAGCGCTTGTCGATAAGTCAGGTGGCGACTCGTAGGTGGCCAGTCGGTGCCCCACAGGATTCGCTTGGCTCCCAGCGCGTTGACCAGTGATGTGAAGTAGCCGAGGGCGCGTGCGCAGCGGGGATCCCACGATGCATCGGTCGCGGCGTAGAAAGCCGACGCTTTGACAAATACGTTGTCGATCTCGGCTGCCTTGTCGAGTCCGCCGTAGGTCGCGTCGGCGGGGTCTAGTGAAGACGGTAACCCGAGGTGATTGCAGAGAAAGCTTACGCTAGGGTAGCGCTGGGCCAGCGTGAGCAGCGTGCCGTAGTTGGGCGGCGTTACCTGTAGATTGCAGACCAAGCGGCTGTCTACAAAAGCCTGCCACATCGGTGCGCGTTCTTCATCTAACATCCAGGCAATGTCCGCGCTGTTGGGGTAGTAGCTGATGGCTACGCAGTCGTATGCTTCGCGCGCTCTGGCGATGCGCTCTGCCGCATCGGTTTCATGCAGGGCCACGTCGGTCATAGTGGCCAAGCGGTCGGTGTGTTCGCGCGCCCAGCGCGCACAATCGGCGTTATTTTCAGGAGAAAACGGCGCGATGACAGGTAGCATAACAGCCTTTTCCACGCCGGCATCATCCATTAGATAAAGTAGGCGATCTACGCGGCCGGTGTCTGGGAAAGGATCCATGGGTTCATAGGTAGATAGGACGTGTACGTGAGCATCGATAATGCGCATGGATATACCTCCTCAAGTAGTGCGTAGTATGTTCCATTGCGCGTCGCTACCTCTCTGCGCAGTGGCTTTTTGATAGAAAACAATTAAAGCGCTCCGTAGTTGGTCTGTGTCGTCGCCGTTAGAGGCGTGCCAAAGCAAGGCGCTAAACAGTATAATGGAGCCGGCTGTTGCAAGTAAGTATGTGCGATTCTCCAGGTCGACCGGCCCGTCGATTTCAAGGTTGCACGTCTTCCTCTTTTTTTCACTGGAGGGTTGTAGTCCGCGCTGATGCGAACGGGAAATGACCTGTAGACAGTCGTGCTCAGCCGTCGTGTCCTGTAGCGGAATCTATATCTAAATGCGTGTGCGGCTCTGCAAGATCTTTGTGTAGTAGGCGTCGTCTTGGTGCCAGTGGCAGAAGACGACGCCTTCCTGCCAGTTGTGCTTGGTTGCTGTCAGAAAGAGCGTGCAGGTGTGGGCGTTGTCTACGAGGTAGTCGGTCCGTGATGCAATGCCTTTCTGCCCGTAGTCGGGCAGCCAAAAAGGACTCTGCTAGCTGTGGCAGCGATCCATGGAATAGTAGAAAAACGAGCGCATTCCTTCGCCAAGGCTTAAGCGCAGCAGTGCGTCACGCGCTGCGCGCACCGTTTTTGAGCGCTGTGACCCCCTGTTTGAGTCCCTGTTGATAAATCCACAGATCGCCCCAATAGGCTATGCAGCGAAAGCCTTGTCGCATGCGCTCCAAGCCCTCCTCAACGGAAGGGACCATAAAAGCGGCTGTTTTACTGTAGCGCTGACAGGCCTCTGTTACGCGCTTGATCGCATCTAGAAAAGTTGGGTGGGTAAACTGTCCGGGAATACCGAGAAAGTTGCTCAGGTCGAATTGGCCGATCCACAGGATGTCAATGCCGTCGACAGCGGCAATGCGCTCGACGTTTTCCAGCCCCGAACGATTTTCGATCTGCGCGATCAGTATCACTTCGTCATTTGCGCTGCGCATTTTTTCCAAGACGTCCCCACGGGCATATCCGTCGTGTGCCATATGAAAAGCGGCTCCGCGCTGCCCCAGGGGCGGATACTTAGCAGATTGGACAATCACTTCGGCCTGCGCGGCGTCTCCGACCATGGGCACCATAATTCCCATGGCCCCCACGTCGAGCACGCGAGCGATAAAATGGTACTGCGTAGCCGGCACGCGTACAAAGGGCACGATAGGAGCACCATCGCCGCTGGCGATGAGGTCGCGCACGGTTTCGATGCTCCAGCCGGTATGCTCCATATCGTATATAATGAAGTCTGCTCCTGCATTGGCGGCTAGGCGGGCCAGTCCCGGTGTGCAGAATTCGAAGGCCATGGTGCCAACGGCCGTGCTGCCCTGTGCAAGCGCCTGTTTTACGGGATTTGTTCTCATGATTCGGATCGCTCACTGCGGGGCTGGTACCGCTCGGCATAGATGCGCAGTTTGTCGCGCATGCCCGGGTGCCGCGCCGCTTCGGGGTTGACGATAAACTCGGGTAGTCTTCCGGCGGCTAGGCGACAAACGGCTGCCACAGCGTTGCGTCCTATGCCCAAAAAACATTCGTCTGTCCACGCTAAACCGTGTGGGGAAACGATGATGTTGTCTAATTCGAGAAGCGGGTCGTCCGGGTCAATGGGCTCCTTTTCAAATACGTCGAGCCCGGCACCGGCGATGCGTCGTTCCTGCAGGGCGTGGGTGAGAGCCCGTTGGTCGACAATTGGACCTCGCGCTACGTTGATTAGATAGGCATTCTGCTTCATGAGCGACAGGGCGTCTGCGTCGATCAGGTGATGGGTCCGACTGTTGAGCTCACAGCAGACGATGACGAAATCTGACATGCGCAAGAGCGTGCCCATATCGACGAGCTCGGCACTCGCTTGCTGAGCGTGATATGTGCTGCTGTGCGGATCGCTGGCTAGTAGGCGCACACCGAAGGGTTGGAGCAGACCGGATAGCTCTAATCCAATATTACCCAGACCAATGAGGCCGACGGTCCGATCTCCTAGGCCACTACCCATGTGGTCCATCCGCTCGTGCCAGCGTCCCTCTCGAACCAGCGAGTCTTTGATAAGCATTTTCTGGCTCAGCGCTAGCAGGTAAGTGAGAGCGGCAACTGCTACTGGTCGGCGCACGCCGTTGGGCGTTATAGTTACAATAATGCCGCTGTGCGTGCACGCTTCGACGTCGACATTGTCGTAGCCCACGCCGAATCGCGCTATGAGAGAAAGGCGCCGATTTTCAGTTACGCTTGCGGCATCAATTTGCGATCCGAGCAGGAGCAAGGCGTCGTAATCGCAGAGTTGGTTACCGTGGACTGGCGAGGTATCCTCATCTAGGAATTTCCATTCAATACCGGGCGTTCGGTCGAGTCGGTCGAGACCTATGTCGCCAAAGCTGATGGTGCCGTCGCTTTTGAGAAAGTCGCGGGTCAGTGCTACGCGGAATGTATCAGACATAAGAGTTTTTTTTAAGAGCTTTTTGCGGAGGGTGAAGTTAGTATTTTGAGATTGATGAACGTATGGCGTGTAAAAAATATAAGGGGCTAAAACATAGAAAAACGGGGCCAAACTGGCAAAGGAGTACGTTGGCCAAAGAATCGTACCTCGTTTGCTGAGGGGGCATCGTCGGTCGGCTGGACGCCGTTGGGGTAAGCTAGCGCCACACGTGTTTAGCGTATCGTCGTTTGAGATCTTTCTTCACTTCTGGATAGGTGTTTTTCCAGAAGCTTTGTAGGTCATCCGTTACTTGCACGGGGCGAAAGTTAGGTGCTAGAATTTCCAGCAGGAGCGCCTGTTTTCCACCGGCAATGAGCGGCGTTTGCTCCAAGTCGTAAAGTTCTTGGATTTTGGCGCGTCCGCGCGGCGTTTCTCCGTCGTAGTACTCGATTCTCATGCGCAGTCCCGAGGGCAATTTCCAGTGGGTGGGTGCCATCTGCTCAACAAATTGCTGATCCCTATAGGAGAGCGCATTCTGGACATAGCCTAAACAGGGCCGATTGCGAACGTGGCTGTAACGAGTAGCGCCAGCGACAATTTCGTGGTAGATGACGCGCAGATCGTCTTCGCTGTAAGAGATTAGCGAGCGGTCGGTAAAGAGGCGCTGAACTAGGCGGGTTCGATAGATCCACTGTTCGACGTCGCGATCCCATTGCTCTAATCGAATGCGACCGGCGACAATTTCTTCGACAAGTAGCTCTTCGGCGGCCGTTGCCGATACGGTGTCTAGTGGCTCTTGATAGTACACTAAGTCTCCGTAGAGATGTACCTCTACGCCTTCTACGGCGCGCTCCTGTGCATTCCAACGCGTCTTCTCACCAATCGAGATGCGCTCTGGATGCACTGTTTCTAGCCAGTCTATATCAATGGCGCTGACCTGAGAAAGGGCTGTTCGCACCCCGCTATCGCCGCGTGCCTCTAATTCGCGGACTTCTAGTGCGACAAATGCTTGTGCGCTGCGTGCCGCGCTGGTGCGATCGAGTTCGACGCGGCGCTGGTTGCTCATGGCGCATAGCAGGGTGTCTCTTCCGCCGCGCCGAATGGCTACGCGATCGTAAAAGGCAACTAAAAGTGACTTGGCCAACTCTGCGCTGTGCCCGCGTCCTTTTGACGACAGCCCTGCTCGTTTTGCCGCCTGAGCATACAGATCAGCCGTTTGGCTAGCCTGGCGCGCTGCGTGTGCGTTAATACCGATTTCGCTGCACGCGCCTGCGTCAAAGCGGCGCTCTTTGGCGCGCAACAAAGCGCGTTCACGCACTTCGATATCGGAGGGTAGCGCGTCGTCGCATTCGCTGTATTCGCGTCGTATGGGCCGCTGAAAAATATCGCGCTCGCCGATGAGTGCGGCCCATGCGCATGCGCGCTGTAAACTGTTGCGTTCAGCGGCCTCTATTAGAAAACGGCTCAGGCGCGGGTGACACGGTAACTGGGCCATGCTGCGCCCGATTGGTGTTAGCCCGTTGTCTTCATCGAGCGCGCCTAGATCGCGCAACAAGGTAACTGCTTGGTCGATGGACGACGCGTCTGGTCGATCGAGTAGAGGGAAGGTGCTTATAGAGGGGGCGCCAAGCGCCGCTAGCTGAAGCAGTGCGTCGGCCAAGTCCAAGCGTTGAATTTCCGGCGCATCACGTTCGGCGCGCGCGCTGTCTTCGGCCTGAGACCACAGACGTGTGCAGGTGCCTGGCGCCGTGCGGCCGGCGCGACCGGCGCGCTGCTGTGAAGAGGCGCGACTGATGTGCTCAACGAGCAACACGTCAATACCGCGGCGCGGATCGTGGCGATGCACGCGCGCTAGGCCGCTGTCTATAACATGGCGAATCCCCTCAATTGTGATAGATGTCTCAGCGACGTTGGTCGATACGATAACGCGGCGCTGGTCTTTCGGGGCTAGAGCGGCGTCTTGCTCGCCAGCTGAAAGCGCCGAGTAGAGCGGATAAAAGCGCAGGTTCCAGCGCCGTTCGATTTGCTCAGTCATACACTGAACTGTGCGACGTATCTCGTGTGCTCCCGGCATAAAAACCAGCACATCTCCCTCCGCTTCGCTTTGCAAGAGGTCTCTGAGCGCGTCCGTAGCGGCTTGCCAAGGAGCGGTATGTGCTTTCGTGGGTCGATAGCGCATATCGACTGGGTAGGCCCGCCCTTCTGCGTTGATAACAGAGCAGTCCAGCCAATCGGACAGGGCGTTTGCATCGAGCGTAGCAGACATGGGCATTAGCCGCAGTTCGGGGCGACTGGTTTCCTGCAGCCGACGAATCAAGCCTAGACTAAGGTCTGCGGCAACGCTGCGTTCATGAAACTCGTCGAGCAGCACGGCGCCCACGCCGCTCAGCTTTGGGTCGGCCTGAAGCCGACGTAAAAAGAGTCCTTCGGTGAGAAAGCGTATGCGCGTTCGGTCGCTCACCTGACGGTCGTAGCGCGTCTGATAACCGACGAGTTCGCCCAACGGTTCGCCCCGTTCTTCGGCGATGCGTCGGGCCACTAAGCGCGCGGCTAGGCGGCGCGGCTGTAGGACGATGATTTCGCCTTCCACGACGCGGTTGTCGAACAAGATCTGCGGCACTTGGGTTGTTTTGCCGGAGCCGGTCGGCGCCGTTAAAACAAGCCGGTTGTTTGTGCGCAGGTGTCGACACAGTGCGTCGGCGATGCGTCGCACGGGAAGTGGGGCGGTGTCTGTGCCGTCAGTCACGGAGGTTTTTAATGCGTTTCGCGTGAGGTGTTAAGTACGACGGGCCGTGGGATGGATCGGCCCACAGTGCGTACGACAATGTAGTAGTGAATGGACCGCCGGGCAACGGCCTCTTCTAGAAGTTGTATTCCGTAGTAAAAAGAAGGCGCAACGCAAGTCCACTAAAGACGCATGCGGCGATTCGATGGATCGTGCGCTGAGCGTGCGGAGTGCTTGCGAGCCATGCACCCACGGTGCCAGCTAGCAGAGCAATACCGCCAAAGACCAGCAGCGTAGCGGTAATAAAAACGAGCCCGAGTTGACCTATTTGCACCGACAGAGCACCGCGCATTGGGTCGGTAAACTGCGGTAAAAAAGCGAGAAAAAATAGCGCAACCTTGGGGTTGGTCGCATTTATGAAGACGCCGCGGCGATAAAGCTCACCGGGGCTAACGCTGGTCTCGTTTGCCGAATGTAGTGCCTGCTCTTTCGTTCGCCAGGCTGACCGAGCTAGGTAGAGTAGGTAGAGTGCGCCGGCGCTTTGGATGGTGTTTAGCACCAGCGGGGTATTCTGTAACACAGCGGTTAGGCCCATGGCCACCGCGCTCGTATGCAGCACGAGACCGCTGCACAGGCCAAGCGTAATGCACCAACCGGCTGCTTGTCCGTGCTGCAGCGATTGCGTCAAGACAAATAGATTGTCTGGTCCGGGTGCCAGTGCGAGGGCGATGGCTGCTGCGAAGAAGGGCAGCAAGACCTCGAGCGGTAGTAGATACATGCAAACGAACGGGTTGTCGCGTGCGCTGCTAGCGGTTGGACAGCGATTCGATGGCCCCTTTGCCAACGGTCTCATAGGCCGTGTCGCCGTTTGGTGGATGCATGTGGCCTGCGCGCGCATCACGGAAAAAACGCTCTAGCGGAAGACAGCGACTAAGACCGGCTGCACCGGCGATGCGCACGCACTGTTCCGTGGCAGAGTTGGCGACTTCGACGGCGTACTGCTTGGCGGCAGCCACGCGCGCCGGCGGTGAGTTTTCGTCGTCGGCCACCTCTAAGAGCAGCGCGCGTGCGGCCATCAGCTGCACGTCGACTTCGCCTATTAGCCGTTGAATCTTGGGCAGCGTAGAAATGCTTTTTCCGAGAGCTTTAGGCACGCGCTCTAGTACGTAACGTATGACGGCGTCGCGTGCAGCTAAGCTCGCTCCCAAATAGGGTGTTGAAAAGAGCATCGGCGCCCAAGGTTGAAAGCGCTGGGGAGCATCGGACCGCGCCGCTAGGTTATCGCTGGGCACGCAGACATCACGAAAGAATACGTCGTGGTTATCGGTCGCTCGCAGCGATAGCGCGTCGTCCCACGTCTCCAGGACTTCAATACCTTCTCGGTGGCTTTCTACCAACACGTTGGTAGGTTTATCCTCTAGCATGGCGCCTACAATCATGTGGGTTAAATGGGTTCCCCCCGTGCTCCACGTTTTGCGTCCGTTGAGCACGAAACCGTCTGCGCTGCGCTTGGCTGTCGTAGCGAAGATGCGTCCGCGCGAGGGGCTACCGATTTCAGGCTCGGAAGCGAGTGAATTAACGAGCATAGTGCCGGATACTGCTTCTTTGCAGAGGCGCTCGTAGAGCGGCTCTGGCCAGGGTCGCGTCAGGCGTGCTCCGCCCATGACCTGTAGCTGCATAGCCGACACCAGAGCGGTGGAAGCGCTGCCCTTGGCCAGTTCGAGCTGCGCCTCTACGCAAGTTCGCAAAGACAAGTCAGGTCCTCCGTACTCTTTTGGCACGTTAATTGCCAAGTAGCCTGATTCTTTGAGCGCCTGAATGTCTTCTGTCGGTAAGGTGCTGCTCCGATCCGCCGCTTCAGCGCGCGTTGCAAACTGTTCGCCTAGGGCGCGGGCCAGTGCGATGGCTTCGCCGTGCTGCATGTTTTCTCCCGCTTTCATTGCGCAGAAATACGATAGGTTGCTCTGCTGTTTTGGGCAAGCTATCCGCTTTGAGGCAATGTGTTGTCTGCTGGCGCTGCCATTTGCCCCAAACGTTGTTTTCATGTATCAGTTGGGTATGACCATGTTGATTTGACCCTATTTCTTGCTATTTACCGCGAGGAGCCGTATGAACCGTCTTTTCTTATCCATAGCTATTTGTTTGCTGCTGAGCGGCTGTGCTACGACACCGCCATCCCTTTCGTCTCCGCCTCAGTATACCGGGCCGCTGGCCGAGGTGCTACCCACTGATTCGCTTGTAGTAACGGGCGTTCTAGATAACGGATTCCGCTACGTGATTCGCAAAAACGTCAAGCCTGAGAATCGGGCAGAGCTCCGTCTGGTGGTCAACGCTGGATCTGTTCTTGAAGATGGCGACCAGCAGGGGCTGGCGCATTTTGTCGAACACATGGCCTTTAACGGCACGAAAAATTTTGAGAAGCAGGAACTGATCGACTATCTAGAAGGCATAGGTATGCGCTTTGGCCCAGACCTCAACGCCTACACGAGCTTTGATGAGACCGTCTACATGCTGCAGATACCAATGGACAGCACGCACGTTGTCGAGACGGCTTTTCAGATTCTGGAAGACTGGGCACACGGCGTTCGTTTTGACAGCGAAGAGATTGAAAAAGAGCGCGGCGTCGTCGTTGAGGAGTGGCGCTTGGGGCGCGGTGCGAACCGGCGCATGTTCGACCAGCAGATTCCCGTGTTGCTGCGTGATTCGCGCTATGCCAATCGCATACCTATAGGACAGAAGGCTGTGCTCGACACTTTTGACCATGCGACTCTGCGACAGTTTTACGATACGTGGTACCGCCCAGACTTGATGGGCTTTGTCGCGGTAGGAGACTTTGAGCCATCCTATATGGAATCGCTCGCCTCGGTGTATTTCTCCCGCTTGGAGGTGCGCGAATCGCCTCGCGAACGCACGCTATTTCTTGTGCCAGATCACGAAGAGACGCTCTTTGCCATTGCCTCTGATCCGGAAGCCACGCAGAACGTGGTCAGCATTTACACGAAGCAGGACGTGCGCGACGAAAGCACTGTGGGTTCCTATCGTCGCTCTATTGTCGAGCGTCTCTACCACAGCATGCTCAATCAGCGCCTCAGCGAGTTGACGCGCCAGCCGGAGCCCCCGTTCCTCGGTGCGGGCTCCGGTCAGGGCCGCTGGCTGCGGACCAAAGAATTTGTTTCGCTAGGCGCTGCGGTGCAAAACAACGGTTTTGTACAGGGCCTCCAGGCGCTGCTCACCGAGGCCGAGCGAGTTCGTCAGCACGGCTTTACTCAGTCCGAACTAGACCGAACGAAAAAAGAGATGATGCGCGGTATGGAACAGGCCTATCGAGAACGCGATAAGCAGCCCTCGCGGAGCTTTGCCAGTGAGTATGTTCGGCACATACTCGAAGGCGAGGCGATTCCGGGCTTAGAGAGAGAATACGCCCTCTACTCACAGTATGTACCGACGATAGAGATAGCGGAGATCAACGCTCTGGCCAGCCAGTGGAATAGCGGTCGCAACCGCGTAATTGCGGTTGATGCGCCGGACCGCTCTGGTGTGAACGTGCCTACAGAGGAAGAACTGTTGGCCGTTTTTGCGCAGGTAGAGGCCAGTCAGGTTGCGCCCTACAGCGAAGATATCTCAGACGCGCCGCTGGTTGATAATGTGCCACCGCCTGGTCAGATCACCGCGCGCGATTCCATTCCCGAATTGGGCGTGGCACGGTGGACGCTCAGCAATGGCGTGCGGGTTCAGCTCAAGTCGACAAATTTTAAAAACGACGAAGTTTTATTCTCCGCGCATAGCCCGGGCGGTCATTCGCTTGTGGAAGATGCCGACTACATCGCTGCAGCGACGGCTTCTTCGGTTATACGCGAGGGTGGATTAGGACCCTTCAACCGAATTGAGCTTGAAAAAAAGCTGGCCGGTAAGGTGGTAGCCGTTTCACCGACGATTGGCATGCTGCAGGAGGGCATTTCTGGAATGGCCTCCCCCGAGGACATGCAGACGATGTTTGAGTTGATTTACGCTTACTTTACGGTGCCAGCCATAGATAGCACGGCATACAAATCTTTCAAGAAACGCGTTGAGGGTTCTATCCAAAATCGCAATGCACGTCCCGAAACGGCCTACGGCGATACCATACAGGTCACGATGGCCTCACACCATCACAGAGCGCGCCCATGGTCCATGGAAATGCTCGACGAGATGGATATGGAAAAGTCGATGCAAATATATCGGGAGCGCTTTGCCGATGCGAGTGACTTCACGTTTACGTTTGTTGGTAACTTTAGCAGCGAGCAAATTGAACCGTTCGTCTGCGTTTATTTGGCAACTCTACCGACGACGGGGCGAGAAGAAAATTGGCGCGATGTTGGAATGAAGAAGCCGGAGAGCGTAGTTGAAAAGTTTGTTTATGCTGGAGTTGAGCCCAAGAGCACGTCTCGTCTCGTATTCAGTGGACCGTTCGACTTTGACGGATGGGAAAATAACTTTGCAATCGACGCAATGGCTTCCGTTTTACAGATCAAACTGCGCGAGGTGCTGCGCGAAGATCTTAGCGGTACGTATGGGGTGGGCGTTAGCGCCAGCGTCGAGCACTTTCCGCGCGAGCAGTATAGTATCAGCATTAGTTTTGGCTGCGATCCCGAACGAACAGATGAATTGACGCAGATCGTCTTTGAGCAGATTGATAGCCTGAAAACGGTGGGCACGACCCAAGTCTATGTCGATAAAGTCAAAGAGATTCGCAAGCGTGCACGCGAAGTGAATCTAAAGGAGAATGGCTTTTGGCGCGGCGCACTACAAAGTCTCGACATAGACGGTACCGATCCGCGCTTGCTGCTTCAATACGATGCGCTAGTGGACAGACTCACCTCAGCAGCAGTTCAAGAGGCCGCTCAGCAGTATTTCAATGGAGAGCGGTATGCGCGCTTTGTGCTCTATCCGCGCGATTATTACGGGGAGTTGGAAGCCGATTGATCGGCGGGGAAAAAGACGGTGCGCGGTGGCTCCAGTAGGCGGGCTGGGAACCGTGGCCGCGCTGGCGGTTGATTCGCTTGGCTGACCGGTAGGCATCTATTGTGCTCCAGATCCAGGATGCCATGTATACGGCCCGTGCTATATTGGCCGTTTTCTGGTCCACGGCGGTCGACCACGTGCCAATGCTCACCTGGCCGATGCCAAAGAAAAAGAGTCCTTTGCCGACGTCACCGTTGTATATCTGGCCAAGCCCTTGAAAGGAAAGCAGCGGGGGCGCAGCGGCTAGCAGCAGAGACAGGGCCGGATCTCTGCGTCCGTCTTTCGAAACGAGCGTCTCAAGTAGGCCGTCTAGTGGGTTTTGAAAGGATGGATCGCGTGGGGCAGCCCAATGGGGTTGCTCCTTAAAAACCGGATCGGCCGGGGATGCGCTGGCTGTGCAAAGCAGCAGAAGCAGGCTGTAGAGGCCATAAGACGCGTGCGTCTTTACCGTGCGGTAAGCTTTGGGCAATGGGTATGTGCGT
>CAXGPR010000041.1:0-30089 GCA_964011675.1 uncultured bacterium | reverse complement strand
GGCTGCTAGAAGATCGAGAACGGCCCATAGAAGTTCAGTAAAGCCGCTGGGAAAGCGAATAAAAATATGGCGATGACATTTTTAAGGATTTCTACGCGAACGAATCGCCTATTATAATCTGATCATCTCATTCATATGCAATGTCTATTTCTACTCAGATAGGTTTATAGCTTATGCGCGATACACTCTTCTATGAAGCAATGCAGTTTGCGGAAACTTTGACTGCCGACGTGCTGGAAACCTCTCGGGTCTATCCGGGCCAATCCGTAGCTGGATACGGACCCAACGCAACGGGGGGCACGCTAATTAGGCCCGGAGGGCGCGCCTGCTATCCCTCATATTGGATTCGCGATTTTGCCATGTCACTAGAGTGTGGGCTCATCTCAACAGCAGAGATAGAGCACGCGCTCCGACTGACGGCACGTCGCCAGCAAACCACCGACTGGCATACCTCTTCTGGCAGCCTTGTGCCGCACGGAGCCATAGCCGATCACATAACGTTTGACGGCAAACCCATATTTTTCCCCGGCACAATGGACTACGATCAGCAGGGACAACCCTGGGGGTATTACCCCAGCTTGGACGATCACTTTTTCTTTGTGAACATCGCCTGGCAGCTCATTTGTCAGGGGAACTGTCCCGATATACTTGACGCAGTAATTGATGGCATGAGCCTACTCGACCGGTTGGACTTAGCCTTCACTGTACCTTCGGTAGATACAGACAATCAACTCGTTTACTGCGACGAGACAAAGCGCGGCGTTTCTTTTGGTTTTACCGATATCGTCGTGCATACGGGCTACCTTCTCTTCTGCTCGCTCCTGCGCTTTCGCGCGGCAAAGCAGCTGTCACAAATGCATCAGCTACGCGGCGCAGAAGAACAGGCCCAAACGTATGAAACCATCGCCCAAACCGCCGCAACCAGCATTCAGTCAACCTTCGCGCTTGAAAACGGCCTGCTGAAAGCCAGCACGGGAAAAAGCGCCCAAACCGACGTGTGGGGATCAGCCTTTGCCGTCTACTGCGGCCTGTGGGACGAAGGAGATAGCCAGCAGGTCTGTCAGTCCCTAGCCCATGCGCTGAGCCAGGGTACTATTGCCTGGAGGGGCAATATCCGGCACGTGCCAACCGATGGAGATTACAGCACAGAAAGCGCCTGGGAACAGGTTGTCGGACAGTGGCCCAAGAACCACTATCAAAACGGTGCCTACTGGAATACGCCAACGGGCTGGGTATGCTACGCTGTGGCACAGGTCGACCAAAAGGCCGCACGCCAACTAGCCGTGGAATACGTAAACCAACTTCGCGAAGACGATTTTCGCCGAGGCGCGGACTTTGGCGCACCCTACGAGTGCATCCACCCGCAGGGCGACCACCGGCAAAATCCGGTCTATCTGACGAGCATGACCTGCCCCCTGGCCGCGTTTAAACGGCTCGGATGGCTGATCAATTAATGAGCGCATCCACGCCACGCGTTGCTTGACGTTTATGCCCGTCTGAGATAGGTTGAGCGCAGGGGACGGAGCATGCGTCCGCCCCCCGCTATTTTTTTACCCTATGGAGAATACAATATGGATCAGCTAGCTTTATGTGGAGGCTCACCCGTACGCACCAAGCCGTTTACGGCCTGGCCCATTTTTTCAAAAGACGACGAGCAAGCCTTAATCGATGTCCTACACAGCGAACGCTGGTTTATGGGCGACCGGAAAGAAGCTTTCGAGAAAGCATTTGCCCAGTATCAGGAAGCCGAATTTGGAGTCGCTGTCAGCAGCGGTACGACCGCGCTCCAGATTGCCTTAGAAGCCGCCGGCGTCGGCTTGGGCGACGAAGTTATCGTGCCATCCTATACGTTTGTTGCCACCGCCAGTGCCGTGGCACTCATCGGAGCAGTGCCCGTATTCGTCGATATACAACCCTCGACATATAATATCGACCCAGACGCCGTAGAGGCAGCCATCACGCCTCGAACGCGAGCAATTATAGCGGTGCACATCGCTGGTCGACCCGCTGACTTGGACCGTCTGACCACGCTGGCCAAAAAACACGATATACGCCTAATAGAAGATGCGGCTCAAGCCCATGCCGCTGCGTGGAAAGGGCAGCGAGTAGGTGCGATCGGCGATTTGGGCACGTTCAGTTTCCAGGCCAGCAAAAACCTCAACGCTGGAGAAGGTGGATTTATCACGACCAGCAACTCCGAGCTGGCACAGCGAGTCTGGTCACTACACAACTGCGGCCGCAGCCCAGAGGGGGCTTGGTACGAACACCCGCTCATAGGCGGCAACTATCGCCTGGGAGAGTTTCAGGCTGGCCTGTTGCTCAGCCAGCTCAGCTCGCTGGATACGCTCGCTGAACGGCGCAGTCGCAACGGAAAGGCGCTAAACGACGCTATCGAGGGCATTGAGGGCATAGACACGACCGAACCCGACGAACGCATCACCACCCATGCCTACCACTTATTCGTGATGCGCTACTCGGCAGCAGCATTTAACGGCATCTCGCGCGATCACTTTATCGAGGCTCTCAACGGAGAGGGGATTCCCTGCAGCGCTGGCTATCGACCGCTCTATCGCGAACCGGCTTTTGCCGCGCGCTTTGCCAATTATCCGCTTGATAGCTCCTACTACGAAGGTCGTCCTGACTACGGTCGGGTGCACTGTCCAGTCACCGAGCGCGTCTGCGCTGAAGAGTCTATCTGGCTGACGCAAAACCTGCTCTTGGGAGAAGAAAGCGACATTGCAGATATCGTCACAGCAATAGAAAAAATACAGACGAACGCCGGCTCGCTGCAGCAGGCCTAGCGTGCGCCATATATACCTTGCTCGCATAAGATCGCCGCTCTACCTTTCACCACCTACTCGCTTGGCGACCATGCAACCCACATCCTAGACGACGGAGGACATATGACAACGGAAGAATCCTATGAGAAGGGCCTAGCGGCTGGAGAAGCAGCCGCATCGGCAGCCGGTCCATCGGAGCAGTCTGCCAACGGCGAAAAACGAATGTATGTGCGCACGCAAGGCTTTGGCTCAACCGATGAAGAGCTGCGCTTTCTACAGCGCAATGGCGTGCGCCATAAGGCAGCGCGATTTCCCTTTCACGAAGGCATTGGTTGGAAGCTAGAAGAGCTCGAGCAAGAACGCGAACGACACGAGGCGTTCGGCATGACGCTCGATATGTCCGCGCTGCCCATATACGAGCACCTACCCAACATCATATACTACGGCAAAAGCCCCGAGCGAGATCGCGAGATCGATATCGTGTGCGAGATGATTCGCAATGCAGCGCGTGCGGGCATCGACTCACTGCGCTACAACACCTGCGTCCTGCCCATCGACCGCACCGAACAGGAAGAGGGCCGCGGCGGCTTTATGCACACGGCCTTCCGCCTCGATAAGGTTTCGGCCGAAGAACAAGCCACCTTAACAGATGCCGGCCGCGTCACCGCAGAGATGCGCTGGGAGCGCATTGAATACCTGCTGGAACGCATGATTCCCGTAGCGGAAGAGTGCAAGGTGCGCATGGGCAACTCCCAAGAAGATCCACCCGTGCCACCAGGATACAAGGGCGTCGACAAAGTGCTCAACGACTTTGAAGGCATGAAGCGCTTTATAGAAATCCAGCGCAGCCCCTATCACGGCTGGAACTTCTGCGTTGGTTCCATTGCCGAAATGCTTGAAGATTCAGCGACCGAGGTCTTCCCCTTCATAGAGTACTTCGGCAGTCGCAACACCATTTTTCTCGTGCACTATCGCAACTTACTCGGCAAGCGCTACAGCTTCCGCGAAGCGCTCCCAGACGAGGGCGATATGGACTTTTTCAAAGTGCTCAAAGCGCTCAAAGACGTGGGCTATTGTTACGGCATTGATCCGGACCACGTGCCCCGCAGCGCAGATGATCCTAAAGGATACTACCAGTCTTATTCCTACTGTTTTGGCTATATCAATGCGATGATCCAAGCGGTATACGCCTAGTGGGCGAGCACAGTACGAGCGCATGATAAACGACGGGAGCACTCTTTGGCCAATCTGCTAAATCGATATCCATCTATCGAAGACCTACGCAGACGGGCCAAAGAGCGCATTCCCTACTTTGCCTGGGAGTATATAGATAGCGGCACGGGCGCCGACGAGTGCGTGCGGCGCAATCGCGCTGCACTAGAATCCATTACGCTAGTGCCGCAATTCATGAAGGGCGCGTTCGAACCCCAACTAACAACGCGCCTGTTTAACATCGACTACGCCGTACCCTTCGGCATTTCACCAGTGGGTCTGACAGCGCTGATGTGGCCGCGCGCCGAGCGAATCCTAGCGCGTGCGGCGGCGGTCTATCGCTTTCCCTATACCCTGAGCACGGCGGCAACAGAAGCACCCGAAACCATCGGTCCACTGGCAGACGGCATGGGTTGGTTTCAGCTGTATCCTCCGCGACAAGCAGATATTCGCCGCGATCTGATCCATCGAGCACGCGATGCTGGATTTACGACCATGCTAGTCACGGCGGACGTGCCGATCGCCAGTCGGCGCGAACGACAGGTCCGCGCCGGCGTCGTAGTGCCCCCCAAGATCACCCCGCGCATGCTCTACCGCTGCATGGTGCGCCCGGCATGGAGCATAGCCACTCTCGTGGCCGGCTCGCCGCGTTTTCGCGGTCTCGAAAAATATATTAACGGCAGCGACATGCGCGACATGCTGACATTTATCGGGCAGGAATTAGGCGGCTCGCTCGATTGGGACTATTTGGACGCCGTGCGCCAAGAATGGGACGGGCCGCTCGTATTGAAAGGGATTTTAACCTCGGCAGAAGCCGAGCGCGCCGTAGCGCTCGGCTTTGATGGAATCATGGTCTCCAACCACGGAGGCCGTCAATTTGACGGCGCACCAGCAGCTATAGACGCACTACCTGCGATTGCGCACGCGGTGGGTGGACGTACAAAGGTGCTTTTTGACAGCGGCGTGCGCGGCGGGTTGGATATCGCGCGCGCGCTGGCACTGGGCGCCGATTTCATACTGTTGGGTAGAGCATTTATGTATGGCGTAGCTGCGCTGGGCCGCAGAGGAGGTGATCACGTGGCCGATTTGCTCAAAGCCGACCTGATCAACAATATGATTCAACTCGGTTGTACGACCACAGCGGAACTACGCGAGCGCCGCAGCGCATAGACGCAGCTCATTTCACCTAGCGGGAGCACCCTATGATTCAGCACATCGTTTTACTCAAACTCAAAGCCGGAACAACAGACGAGCAGAAACAGGCCCTGCTTGAAGGCCTAATTGCTCTGCAGCGCGAGAATAAAATAGCCGGCATCAAGTCGGTCAGCGGAGGCGACAACAACAGTCCCGAAGGTAAGACGCACGGGTTTGACTGGGGCTTTGTAATGACGTTTGTCGACGGAGCCGCGCGCGACGCCTACCTGCCCCACCCCGAACACGTTGCGCTAGGCCAAACGCTGCTGCGCCCCATCACCGACGACGTCCTCGTCATGGACTACACTGTCTGATCGGGGCAGCTTAATGCATGACAGCGCTCTACGTACCCTCGTGACGGCAAGTGAGTAGTGACTGAAGAGAGGTGGCTCCTTGACGATCTGGCTTCCAGCTAATTTTTTATATCTTCCCTAAAAGACGCGCCGCCGTGCGCCGAATTGGCTAACCGCAAGGAACAGACATGCCCACCACATCTAAGATTATTTATACCAAGACAGACGAAGCGCCCATGCTGGCCACCTATTCGTTGTTGCCCATTATCAAAACTTTTACTAAAGCAGCGGGCATTGTAATCGAGACGCGCGACATTTCACTAGCGGGCCGTATTCTATCCCAGTTTCCAGAGCATCTGAGTGACGCGCAGAAGCAGTCGGACGACTTAACCGAACTCGGCGAGCTTGCTAAGACACCCGAAGCCAATGTCATCAAGTTACCCAATATCAGCGCCTCTATTCCCCAGCTTAACGCGGCCATCAAAGAGCTGCAGTCCCAGGGCTACGGCATTCCCGGCTATCCAGAAGACCCGCAAGACGACGCAGAACGCGAAGTTAAAGCGCGCTATGCCAAGGTGCTGGGCAGCGCCGTAAACCCCGTTCTGCGCGAGGGTAACTCAGATCGGCGCGTCGCTTCAGCCGTGAAGGAATACGCACAGAAAAACCCGCATTCCATGGGCCCTTGGAGCGCCGGTTCAAAATCGCACGTCGCGCACATGGAGGAAGGTGACTTCTACTCGAGCGAAAAGTCAGCGATCATCTCAGCAGCGGGCGATTTGCGTATCCAGTTTGTCGATGCAGCCGGCCAATGCACCGTGCTGAAAGAGAAAACCCCCGTCCAAGAGGGCGAAGTAGTCGACGCCGCGGTAATGAACACCAAGACCCTGCGCGCCTTCTACGAAGCGCAGATCGAAGATGCCAAATCACAGGACGTGCTGTTCTCTCTGCACCTAAAAGCCACCATGATGAAGGTGTCCGACCCCATTCTCTTTGGCCATGCCGTAGCCGCCTACTACAAAGACGCTTTGGAAAAACACGCCGACGCACTTAATGAACTCGGCGTGGACGTCAACAACGGCATAGGCGATGTATATGCTAAAATAGAATCACTACCCGAAGCACAGCGCGAAGAGATCAAGGCCGATTTAGCGGCCTGCTACGAAAATCGTCCTGCGCTGGCCATGGTCAATTCAGACCGCGGCATTACCAACCTGCACGTGCCAAGCGACGTCATTATTGACGCATCCATGCCAGCGGCCATACGGGAATCGGGCCAAATGTGGGATCCCGACGGCCAGCAGAAAGACACGAAGTTTACTATTCCCGACCGCTGCTATGCGCGCATCTACCAAGAGGCGATCAATTTTCACAAAGAGCACGGCGCCTTTGACGTGTCGACGATGGGCAACGTCTCCAACGTCGGTCTCATGGCGCAGAAGGCCGAAGAGTACGGCTCGCACGATAAGACGTTTGAGATTGCCGGCAGTGGCACCGTGCGCGTCGTTGATGCAGCGGGCCAGACCCTACTGGAGCACACCGTGCAAGAGGGCGACATTTGGCGCATGTGCCAGACGCGCGACCTTCCCATCCGCGACTGGGTCAAGCTCGGCGTAACGCGGGCGCGCCAGACGGGCGCGACGGCCGTCTTCTGGCTCGACCAAAATAGAGCGCACGACGCCAATCTGATTACCAAGGTCGAAACCTATCTTAAAGACCACGATACGACCGGCCTCGACATTCAGGTACTGGCGCCCGTCGACGCCATGCGACTGAGCCTACAAAGAGCCAAAGATGGCAAAGACACCATCTCCGTAACCGGCAACGTGCTGCGCGACTATCTAACGGACCTCTTCCCCATCTTAGAACTGGGCACCAGCGCCAAAATGCTTTCTATCGTGCCCCTGCTGGCCGGAGGTGGCCTGTTTGAAACAGGTGCCGGCGGCTCTGCTCCCAAGCACGTGCAGCAATTTGTGGAAGAAGGTCACCTGCGCTGGGATTCGCTCGGCGAATTCCTCGCCCTGGCCGTATCTTTAGAGGATCTCGGCTACAAGACAGAAAACGACCGCGCCAAAGTCCTAGCCGCCGCGCTGGATAAAGCAACAGGAACGTTCCTAATTGAGCGTAAATCGCCGTCGCGCAAGGTAAACGAGCTCGACAATCGCGGCAGCCACTTTTACTTGGCACTCTACTGGGCACAGGCACTAGCCACTCAGAGCGATGATGCCGCCCTACAAGTAGAATTTGCTCAGCTCGCCGAGGCAATGGCCGCCAACGAACAGACAATTATAGACGAACTCAACGCCGCTCAGGGCCCTCCCGTCGACATCGGCGGTTACTACCATCCGGACGAATCCAAAACCGCTGCGGCCATGCGGCCAAGCCAGACGCTCAACCAAATTTTGCAGGACAGCTAGTACGAATCTGACAGATTTCCACCTGTGAAGCCGGCCGACCGGCTGTTTCGACCGGCTTCTTTTTGCCCAGATTAAAGGCAAAACGTATGGAAGCAATCTGCACGCTGGCAACCACACCGCACGCCCTTTTCGAACCGCATAGCGGCGGCGACTTGATCGTCGCCCTTTCCGATGGCCTCGCGCTCGTGCGCAACGGCCAGTTCAGCCACCTCAATAGATCTGCACCGGAAATGGTCACCCTCGGACCGGATGGACACCTCTACTGGACGGAAGCCGGCCACATTTACGAAATGGACCCAGCAGCGGACGCACCGGCCAACGAGCTCACGCAGCTCTTTGCCAACAACCCGCAGGGCCGGCAACAGATCGCCTGTATGCCAGACGGCGATATATGGGTAGAGGGCTGCACGACTCGACGACGACTCGACGGCACGTTCGTCGCCAACCCCCGACACTACGAGTCCCACGCGCCGGCTCCCTGTGCGCTCGACGTATACGGCAATTTCTGGAGCATAACCAATGGCCACGTGCTCGTCCTCCCGGCCAATGCCTCGGACGCGTGGCAGAGTGCTTGGACTTCTACCGAGCCGCAGGACGTGCTCTTTGCCGATAACGTGGGCTATATCTGGCTTATTGGCCCAACGCAGTGGCGGCGGTTCTGCCCGCGCGAAATGGGAAAGGGCTGGCAGACCGTCCCATCGCCCCACCCCCAGTCTGCCGTTACGGCCGTGGGGCGATCGCCGGACGAGTTGCTCATGGTCGCAATGGCAAACGGCGACCTGCTCGAGATCAATACCGCCGCAGATGACTCTGTCCACTCTCGCCTATTGACATCGCTGCCGGCCGCGGCCCGCTGCGTCAGCAGCGATGCACGGGGCGCGCTATGGGCGGCAACGAACGATGCGCTGTATCGCCAGCCTCCTACACCAACTGCGTGGCAACGCCGCTGGAACCGGCGTCCCGGACGCCTGCCGGGCGGCGGCAATCACGATATCTTCTCCACTGCCTGCCAGGGTCAGCTCTACGTAGCAGGTGGATGGGCCGGCGAATGGGGTCTACCCCCGCGCGCCCACGTCTTGGACGAGCTCTTCCGCTGGGATGGCACCTACTGGCGCGTCATTGATCACATGCCAGAGCCGCGCCGCTACTGTGGCCTGGGCGAGTTGGAAGGCTGCGTGTGGGTTGTCGGCGGCGAGACGCGCTATCCGCACTGGGACGGCGAAGGCCAGGTGCTCTATACGGTGCTCGTTTACAATCCGAGCTGCCGTTCGTGGCAGCCAGGCCCCTCGCTGCACACGGCGCGCACAGATCCCTTTGTTGTCCACTGCAACGGTCGCATCTACGCCATCGGCGGCGCGGCACACAACGGTGGCCCAAAGCTAGATTCCGTCGAGAGCATTGGCCCAGGCGAAGCGGCGTGGCGCTTCGAAACGCCGCTGCTCGAGCCCACCCGTCAGGGACACGGGTGTGAATTGGACGGAATCATCTACTGCGCGAGTATCGATGGGTTTTACGCATACGATGTGAACACGAGCCTATGGGACGACGACCTGCCCCAGCCAGGTCCTATAGGCCAAGGCCCGCTATTAGCCGCTTGGCAAGGAGAGGTATGGCTCATTGGCGGATTTGGCGACGGGCTCATACGCTGCTACGATCCGCATACGCGCAGCTGGCGCAGCGGTCCCAACCTGCCCACCGAGCAGGCATGGGGCGCGGCCAGCGTGCTGAACGGCCATCTCGTTATCACCGGAGGAGCCCATACTATACCACTCCGCGACAACGTAGTCTTTGACGATCGCACCTATGTGCTGCGCAGCCGAGAGACGTCTGGCGCTTAAAGAGCGCCATGACACGATCTTGCCACACGACTGTGCCCACTCTGCACTGGAGGAAAGCCATGTCTACCATTTCAAGCACGCACATAAAGCACCACAGAGAAAAAGTTATTGCCTGATTCCCAACCTCATACCACAACCTTGTATAGAGGCCGTACAGCTGCGCGCATTGGAAATAGGACAGCAGCTGACCCCGTGGCCTAGTGACTACTTCCAAGTCCTAAATCCCGAGCGCTATCGCTCGGAAAACGACACCTTGCTGCCCACCGGCATACAGCGACCTGCATCGTAGGAGACCGTCTTTGCCAACGTCGCCGACCACGCTAACCTAACGTAGGCGATGGCCGCTTTACTGGGCGATCCAGTCGAGCGCTTTACCGATCAGATTGGCATCAAGCACGGAACGTTCAACGAAGCACAGGGGGGATGCAGTTATTTTACCACTGGAAGATCGCGCCAGAACTGGGCTGCAACTGTTGGATACCTCTCACCTCTGTGGGCACCGATGCCAATGCGTTGGCCATCATGCCGAAAACGCATCAGGGCTGGCAGCTAGTCGAGCATGAATCCTACTATGACGATCCACCTTGGGGACACATCGACAACAGCGTGTTTGCTCCGTTCAAGCGCCACCGCGTCTCCCGCAAACAGGTCAATTTTACGCACGAGATGCTTATTGAAATGTAGCCGGGTGACGGACTTCTCTTCAGCAACTACATTTAGCATCGCTCCGAGCCTAACAGCAGCGGACAAACGCACATATCTTACGCCATCGCCTATCAGCGGCAGAGAGAGGGTAGCACGGCATGAAAATAGATCGGATTGAATGGTGGGAAGTTGACCAGTTCGTGCACCAAGAAATGGTCAACAGTCCCGAATACGCCCAAACGCATGAGCAATGGGATCTGGTACCCAAGTATATCATTCGCCTGCACACAGACGACGGACACTACGGCGTGGGAGAAACTTCGCGCGGCGCAGCGCGGGGAGAACTTGAAACGGCCTGTCGCAGCCTCTTGGGCGTGGATCCGCTCACGCTAAACTTGCGTCGCATCCCGCTATACCAAAACAGTAGTTCCATCTATCGCGGCGTAGAAACAGCTGTTTTTGATCTGGTCGGACGAGCGCGATCTATGCGCGTTGGCCAACTGCTCGGAGGCTACTGTCGCGACGAGGTCTTCAGCTCCTACTGGGCCGGTCTCCAAAGTCCCGAATATTCACCAACGGCCGCAGCCGGCGCGAGCGAGGGCGGTTACTCCTGCCTCAAGATTAAGATCACTCACGGAATGGATGTAATCAATCGTCTACAGCGCATGCTCGAAGTCGCACCCGATCTCCACTTTATCGTTGACGCCATGCAGCGCTACGATAGCTACGATGAAATGTCCGCCCTAGCACAGCACTGCGTCGATCTCAACGTGCTGTGTATAGAAGACCCCCTGCCAAAGACTCGACTCGACTCATACAAGAGGCTGCGGGAGGAAACGGGCATGCCGATCGCCCTACACCTGAGTTCGACGCGCGCAGTCATAGAAGCCTTAGAAGCCGACGCGGCTGATGTATTTAACTGCTCACCTGGTTCGATGGTTGAGTTCGTGCGTATGGTCGATGTGGCCGGTACAGCCGACAAGCCGTGTTGGCACGGCTCGGGCGTCGATCTGGGTATACTCGACTTGTCCTACATCCACGCGACGGCGGTCGCCGAAGGGGCCACCATACCGCACGATATACTCTCAACACCACTGCACTTAAACGATTTTGTCGTACAGATGCCTGAACGCAAAGGAGAGCGCATTGCGGTACCAACGGAACCCGGACTCGGCGGCGAGCTCGATATGGAGGCCATAGCGCGCTACCTACGAGCCCAAGGTCAGTGGAAAGCATAGAAAAAACCGATGTAATAGATGCACAGACCACGCCGCCAGATTAGTAGGTCTCTCGTTTTGTAGCTTCAGCTAATACTCATCTCTTCGAATGCCAATGTCGTACTCCGCACCAGCCGAGGAGTCAACGCCCTCGGGTATGTGCCCAGTGGAAATTTTTTACCGTGTTTTATGCACGTGCACCACTTTGACATAGTTTATTTACTGCACGGACATCGCGCTCTCAGGTTCAAAAGACCTCCCCATTATACTAAGCCTGACCCCTGTGCTAATTGTAGTTGTCAAACTGTCCGCTCGCCTGCTCTGGACTATGCGTCGCGAACTGCAATCTCCTAATGAACAAGCGATTAGGCTACGCTCAGAAAAACATAAGTAATACCACCAAAGGATTTGCAATTCACTCTGCGATTCTTGCCGAATGCGTTCGTAATACATATTTTACGCCGTCTGCTAACAATCATAAAAGTAGCAGTTCAGCACGCGTCGGCCACCTTCAACATCTCATCTGCATGGACCCCACTAACTCCCTTAATGCCCTAGCGCAACAAACCGCGCAAACACCCAGCTTTAAGGCTGTCGTTGAACGCTTGCACTCTGGAGAAAGAGACGTTCTACTGGGAGGACTGCCCCATTCACTTGCCGCATTTCTTCTTGCACACTTGCAGAGGACGTTAGACCGTACCATCCTAGTTGTCGCCGCCGACGAAGACCGGGCCGAGCAATGGCGAGATGATTTACAGGCGATTGCCGGCGGTCAGGTCGTGCGCCACTTCCCCGCTTGGGATGCAGATATATATGACAAGCGCAGTCCCGACATAGAAATTACGGGATTGCGTATTGAGGCTGCGATACAACTGCAGCAACAACAGACCTCAATTGTCGTAGCACCGGCCAAGGCACTCCTCACTCCGCTCATCCCGCCCGACGCCATGGAGCTGGCTACGCTCCACCTAAAAAAGGGGGACGAACAGCCGCCAGACGACATCGCTTCCCATTTAATCGATTGCGGTTTTGAACGCGTTACCACCGTTGATGGACTAGGACAATTCAGCATGCGCGGCGGCATTTTGGACATTTATTCCTTCGGCAGCGAACACCCGTTCCGCCTCGAGTTTTTTGGGGACGAAATCGACTCAATTCGCCAATTTGACGTGAGCACGCAGCGCTCGCGCGAACACTGCGATAAGGCGCATATACCCCCAGCGCGCGAGGTCGTCTTATGCTCGCCGTTCTACGAGGACTACGTGCAGAGAATCGCCGCAGCCAAAGAGTATGAACACTCGCTGGAGACCCTGCGCGACCTGTTTGAACTGGGAGGATCTTTAGAAGGCATAGAAAGTTATATGGGCCTGCTTTACGAACGCGACAATGGCCTTTTTGAATATCTCGAAAATCCGCTTGTCTTCTGCGAAGAGGAAGAGGATTTGTACGTCGAAGTTGAGCGCGCCGTTGCGCGCCCGAAAAAAGAGTATGAACGGCACGGAGCAAGCGATGCACTAGTGCCGACGGACGAACTAATCCGCAATGGCCAGTGGTTGCGCGAACGCCTAGCCGACTACACGCGTTTACGGCCCGCACCAATAGGCCTCGGGGACGAAGCGGTGCAGTTCAATGCGCGCGAGGCGCGCTCGTATGAGGGAGAAATCGCTCTCCTACAAAAAGAAGTGGAGCGCTTCAGCGACGAAGAATACGCAATACATATGCGCTGCGAGACGCAGGGGCAGAACAGCCGTCTGCGCGAGATCTTTGCCGAATGGACGAAAATTCACTTTGGTCTCGGCTCGCTGCACAAGGGATTCATCTTTCCGGAAGCGCGTCTCGTCTTGCTCAACGATCATGAGTTATTCAGCCGTCAAAAGCGGCGCTATCGCTACAGACGATTTCGCTCTGCCGCGCCGCTTACTAACCACTCGGCACTACAGCGAGGCGATTTTGTCGTACATGTAGACCATGGAATAGGACGCTATGCCGGCATCAAGCGCCTCTCCATCGGAGCGCGCGAGCACGATTGTCTAATTGTGACTTATCAGGGCGAAGATCGTCTATTTATTCCCGTCGAGCAGCTAGATAGACTGCGCAAATACTCCAGCGCAGAAGGCGACGTGCCTCTCCTAAGCCGGCTAGGAGGAACGGCTTGGGAGAAGCTCAAAGAACGAACACGCAAAGAAATTTTCAAAATGGCCAGCGAATTAGTGCAGCTGTATGCCGAACGCAAAGCGCTGCCCGGGTTCCGCTTCAGCACCGATGGCCCCATACAGCAGCAGCTGGAAGCCACATTTCCATTTCAGGAGACACCCGGCCAACTGCGTACTATGGAGGAAGTTCGAACGGACATGGAATCTCCTCATCCCATGGACCGACTGGTCTGCGGGGACGTCGGCTACGGAAAAACCGAGGTGGCCATACGGGCCGCATTCAAAGCAGTATGCGACCAGAAACAAGTGGCCGTTCTCGTTCCTACGACAATCTTAGCCGAGCAACACTACCAGACATTCTCCGAACGCATGGCCCACACCCCCGTTCGCGTTGAGGCACTTTCTCGCTTTCGCACACCCAAGGAGCAAAAGCAGGTCGTCGATGACGTCAAAAAAGGCAAGGTTGATATTCTTATCGGCACGCATAGGCTGATCTCTAAGGATGTCGTTTTTCGCGACCTCGGTTTACTCATCGTGGACGAGGAGCAGCGCTTTGGAGTTCGTCACAAAGAGAAACTTAAGCAGTTCAAGCGCCTCGTAGACGTATTGACGCTCACGGCGACACCCATTCCGCGTACGCTGCACATGTCACTTATGGGCTCGCGCGATATGTCGATCATTAATACGCCACCGCAGGATCGCCTACCAATTCGTACGGAAATCATCGCCTTTGACGAAGAACGTATTTCGGAAGCGATTCACCACGAAGTCGAACGCGGCGGGCAAGTGTATTTTGTGCACAACCGCATTCAGTCGCTCAATCAGATGGCCGAATATCTTCAGGATCTATTGCCGCAGGTGCGCTTTGCCATCGCGCACGGTCAAATGGCAGGCAGAGAGCTAGAAAAAATCATGATGGACTTCCTAAAAAAGAAGTATGACTGCCTCATCTCCACCATGATTATCGAATCCGGCATTGACATCCCATCGGTCAATACCATCCTCGTCAATCGAGCAGATAATCTGGGGCTTGGACAACTATACCAAATTCGCGGCCGCGTGGGACGTTCCAGCGAGCGCGCCTACGCGTACTTACTCGTGCCCAAAGGGAAAAAGCTGACAAAAAAGAGCCGCATGCGCCTGCGAGCCATTGAAGAATTTTCAGATCTTGGATCGGGCTTTGAAATAGCCATGCGCGATATGGAAATTCGCGGCGCGGGCAACTTAGTCGGGTCACAGCAACACGGCTTTATCGCAGCAGTAGGGTTTGACCTGTACTGCCGCCTACTTGACGAGGCCATGCGCGAACTCAAAGGGGAGGACACACCCGACAGTCCAGAGCCCGATGTCAAAATCGCCGTCAGTGCGTACATTCCCGATGAGTATGTAACCAATGCGGACCAGAAAATAGATTTTTATCAACGACTAGCCGACGCACCGCGCGTGGTCGAACTATTGGCCATTCGCGAGGAGATGGAAGACCGCTTCGGACGCCTACCTGATCCAACTAAATCATTGATGCATATTATGGAAATTAAGATCATGGCGCGTCAGATGGGACTGGAATCGATTCAACTCGAGAAAAACCGCTTTTCTATGACGTTTCCACAGGAGCGCGAGGTCACGCCAAGCGACATCCAGCAAATGGTGGAAAAATGTTCTTCACCGCTCGATTTCGACCTGGGAGAAAAGCTGCAAATTATGCTGCAAATACAAGGACGAGACGAAATAGAGCGTTTAGAACGCGCGCGCGACGCGCTGGAAGAAATGATCTGACATGCGCCTTGGCCTCGCCCTATCCTTTCTGCTGACCGCCTGTGGCTCGTCCGGACCGCGGGAAGAAGTCGTAGCCCACGTAGATGATGCCTATCTAAAGGTCAGCGTACTGGAAGCCCTATTACCCTACGGAGCAAGCAAGGAGGATCGACAGCGCGCGATCACAGACTGGATTAGCAATGAACTACTCTACCGCGAAGCCATTAATCGCGGCTTACACGAAAACCTAAGGCTGCAGCAGCAGCTAGAGCGCACGCGACGCAACCTGCTTGTTGCCGCACTTTTGGACGACGAACTGGGAAGTCAGGAAGTAGACGTTACGGAGACAGAGGTCCAACGTTACTACGACGAAAACAGCGCGCTTTTTAGGCGCGAGGTTCCTGAAATTCAGGCACGACACATACAACTTTCGAGCCAAAGACAGGCTAATGCGCGTTGGAATGACTTGCGGCGTGGCGCCGATTTTAGTGACGTTGCACGCAGCCATTCCGAAGACGTCGACACACGAAATCGAGGTGGCGAACTTGGAGTATTTTCCCGCGCTGACGATCCCGCGCTGTGGAATGCGTGCGAAGACTTAGAGCTCAATACGCCCTCTCAACCCATACGCACAGACTACGGGTATCACCTAATTGAAGTACGGGCACGCTACGAAGCCAATAGTGTGAGACCTCTGGAACAAGTCAGAGGACAAATCGTCGAAAAGCTTGTCTGGCAAACGCACCGCCAGCGCATGGACCAACTCGTAGAGACCTTAAAAGAACGTGAGGATTGGGGTATCAATACCCGATAAGCTTATGCAAAGATTATTTCACATCCTGTCCCTCGCTGCCGCGCTGCTGTGTTCAGCTCCTTCTAGCACGCGAGCGGCCGAGCTAATTGATCGCATCGTCGCTTCCGTAGACAACTACGTTATTCTCTGGTCGGAGCTAAACTATCGCCTGCGCTTTGAAATGGAAGCGCTTAACCTGACTGTTTACTCCCCACCCGATTCAATCGAAGCCCTGCGTCTAAAAGTGCTCAAAGACATGGTCGACGAGCAAGTGCTTATTCTCAAGGCGCAAAAGGACAGTGTCCAAGTCGACCCGACTGAGATCGAAGAAATGCTCGGGCAGCAGTTTCGCATGGCACGCAGCAATATGAGCGACAGCGAGTTCGAGGAAATGTTGGAACGCGTTGGCCTGACCGAGCGTCAGCTCAAGCAGCGCTATCGCAAAGAAATACGCCACAGACTGCTCTACCGGCAGATGCGCAGCATCGTATCTTTCCGCCAACATATTACCCACCGAGAGGTTGAAGCGTTTCGCCAAACGTTGGGCGACACGCTCCCACTGCAAATATCGCTCAGTCACATTCGTGCCAAAATTCGCCCGAGCGACGACGTAATAGCAGAAAAGCGAGTACGCGCTGAGGAGATAGAAGCACGACTCCAAAACGGAGAGAATTTCGCCGACCTGGCGCGCGAAGTTTCGGAAGATCCCGGATCGGCATCCAACGGGGGAGATCTCGGCTGCTTTGGAGCCGGAACGCTGGTGCCCGAGTTTGAAGAGGTTGCCTTTGAGCTTAAGCAGGGAGAGCGCAGCGGCCCCGTAATCTCTCCCTACGGCTATCATCTCATTCAGCTGGACGAAAAACGCGAAGATGCCATTTGCGCCAGCCACATCCTCGTCTTGGCTCAAACCGTCGAAGGGGACAAAGAGCGCGCTGAGGAGCGCTTGCACGAACTCCGACGCCGATCTATTTCCGGCGAAGATTTCGCCGCCTTAGCGCGTTCTCATTCCGACGATCCCAACTCGGCTATGCAGGGCGGATTGTGGGGCACCTTTCCCCGCGATCAGATCCCCGCTTTTCTCAAACCTTACATAAACGGCCTCAAGCTTGGCGAAGTAAGCGAACCTTTTTTCCTACAGGGCGAAGGCTTTCTTTTTAAGATCAACGATGATCAGGCTACGCTAGAAGGCCTAATACGCGAGTCTCGCACTGAACGGGCCATGCGCGATCTGATTCGCGAATATAGTAAACAAATCCACATTGAAACGCGATTAGACGGAGACTACCTACGCGAGCCAGATCATGACGCGACTGGATATGTTCCTAAAACACACGGGATTAATTAAGCAACGTAGTCAGGCCAAGCGCGCCTGTGACGACGGTCACGTCGTCTTGATCGGACCGGCGGGAGAAAAGACGGCCAAAGCCAGCCAAGCCGTGCACGTAGGTGAGCGAGTGCGGATCGAGACGACGACACGACGCATTGAGGTAGAAGTGCTAGCCCTACCCGAGCGAACACCGGCGCGCAGCGAGCGACAGCGGTTCTATCGCTTACTTAGCGAAGAGCAAATTGATCCCTTCGCCGACCTGAGTTTTTGAATCGAGCCGCCATGGATAGCTATTCTATGCGTCAACTACCCTACCAAGGACTGGCGCCCATTTACGACTACGTCATGCGCCACGTCGACTACGACGAATGGGCCGCTTTTATTCGCGACGTTTTTGCGCGGTATGCACCTGAAACGAAGCATCTAATTGATCTGGCCTGCGGCACAGGGAACGTCAGTTCGGAACTGTCTCTCTTGGGTTTCTCTATCACCGGAGCAGATCTATCAGAGTCCATGGTCCGCATCGCCCAAGAAAAAGCTGCGCTACGTGGCGACGACAGCACATTTGTGCAGCGCGACCTGCGCGCGCTTTCGGGTCTCGGGCTTTTTGAAGGTGCCGTCTGCATGTATGACAGCTTTAACTACTTGCTCGAACTGGAAGATATCGACGAGACACTAAGCCAAGTTATCGGTATCTTGCAGCCAGGCGGACTCTTTGTTTTTGACGTATGCACTGAACGCAATTCGCTCACCTATTTCGGCGACATGCACGATCGCGAGAGCGGGCCAGGATTTACCTATGAACGCCACAGCTATTACGACACCGACGTGCGATTACAGCACAACGACTTTGAGATCCGCTTTGAGGGAGACGAAACGCTCTACGAAGAATCGCACGTGCAACGAATCTATCAACTCACCGATATAGAACAACGTATAAAGGCAAGTCCGTTCGAACTTGTTGACCTATTGGCCGAGTTTACTTTTAACCCGGGTTCTGAAAAAGCTGATCGAGTGCACTACATTCTGCGCGCGCCAGGCGCGACGACCTAATCGGAGATCCACCGTGGACCTTAATTTTGAGGAAGCCATTAACTTTATACAGCGCGGCGAGCGCTTCCTGCTAACTACCCATGTCAACAGCGATGCCGACGGCATAGGGGCTTGTATGGCCATGCAGCAAATCCTTCAGCAGCTGGGAAAAGAAGCGTACATAGGCTTACCCGAAGCACCGGCCGAACAGTGCGTATTCCTCGACGGCTGGGACTCCGTGCAGCATATCGATGAGCTGACGCAGCGTGCGTATACGCACGCCATCATACTGGATTGTCCCAATTTGGAGCGCGTCGGCTCGGCGGCAGCCCGAATCGCTGATTTACCCACGCTTATTCTAGATCATCACGAGGGCGATTCGCCTGTTGACCAAACGAGCGTAATCACGACGCACGTGAGTTCTACATGCGAGTTAATCTACCACTTGGCCCAGGCAGCAAGTTGGCCGCTGAATACATCCATTGTGGCGGCCCTCTATACGGGCATCATTTTCGACACCGGCGGCTTTCGCTTCTCGCTAACAACGTCTGAGACGTTTGAAGTAGCCGCTCAGCTTGTGCGCCATGGCATTCGCCTAGATCTGTTGGCGGATCAGCTTTTCAACAACAGGAGCTACGCATCCGTCAAACAGTTGGGTACGGCCATTGATTCCCTAACGCTGCACTGCGATAAACGCGTGGCTGTGCTCCACCTCAACACTGAAGCAATGCGCGCCGGTGACCCCGATGGCGCAGTCAACTACGGGCTCATGGTTAAGGGCGTGGAAGTTGCCGTCATTTTAAAAGAGTACGAAGAGAAAAAATACCGAGTCAGCCTCCGATCGCAGGAAGGCATTGACGTAAATGCAATAGCCAACGCTTTTGCCGGAGGTGGACACGTGCGTGCAGCGGGCTGTCGCATGCAGGGTCATGCCGAAGAGGTAACGCACCGCCTGCTCACGCAAATAAAGCATCATTTACCTTAGGAGCTCGCTCTCTTGCATTTGACAACACTGAAGAACTGGTCAGACGAGAACGTCTTACAGACCGTCGAACGCAGTATTGATATCAAGCTCAATCCGCACCACTACAGCGCGGCACTTAGCGGGAAGACGCTTGCTCTACTGTTCCAAAAGACATCTACTCGCACGCGATGTGCCGGTGAAATCGGTATGACGCAGTTGGGCGGACACGCGCTCTATCTCGACTGGCGCAATACGAACTTTGGACTGGCTGATCTGGGAGATGAAGTGCGCGTTCTCAGTAGCTATGCAGATTTTATCGTAGCGCGTCTCATGCAGCACGACGACGTGCTGCGTGCCGCCGAAGCGTCTGCTACACCAATAATGAACGGATGCTGCAACCGCTATCATCCCCTGCAGGGCCTCACCGACCTTATGACTGTACGCGAAGCGTTAGGACGCCTAAAAGGGGTGCGTCTGACCTACGTAGGCGTGCTCAACAACGTCGCTAATTCGCTGATTGCCGCAGGCCTTAAAACCGGCATGCACGTCACTTGTATCTGTCCAGAGGTCAACCCCGCCGCACACGACGAAGCACTTTACGCGGAGGCAAGTGCAGCCGGATTATACGAATATGGAGAAGAGGCAGGGCATTTGCGCGACGTGTTAGCGCAGTCCGACGTCGTCTATACAGATACTTGGATCGACATGGAGTTTTTTACCGATCCCACTTTTGCCGAAGAAAAAGAGCGGCGCATTGCACTCTTTCAGCCTTTTCAAATCAACGCAGACCTTGTGCGAGATCTAGATCTAAAGATTCTGCACTGTCTGCCTGCGCATCACGGCTACGAAATAACCGGCGACATGCTCCACGATTCGCGCTCGCTGATCTTCACTCAAGCCGAAAACCGCCTACACAGCCAAAAAGCTGTGCTGCTCCAACTGGCGAATGCATCCGATTAGGCATGGCATACCTAACCGCTCTGGCCTGGCTACTCGCGCTGACTTTTACACCCTTGAACGGGATCGATGCTCAGCCTGCAACGCCGTCTACCCAAACCGCAGAAGACGAAGGCGATGGAAACGGTGAACAGGAAGAGGCAGCTGATATGCGCCCTGATTCATCGCCTTATAGGATCCAACGCGTTAATTTGCTGCCCGGCGAACGCGGCCCCCAAGCCGGCGTAAGTCGCGGTCGCTACATTGTGAACTTCGGCACCCGAGACGGCGTGCAGCCCGGCAGCATTTTCCGCGTGCTCAACCAGGGAAAACTGATGGGGCTGCTAAAAGCGACGCGTACATGGCGTGACACGACTGAACTAACGCTCATTCGGCTAGTAGAAAAAAGTGACACGACGTCGCCATATCCGCTCAACATCGGCTATTACTTAGAACCTCAGCTGGTTCTACTTGAGACGATCCAGTTCGAGGCAGGAGAACCTGTGATCGATCCCGATATGTATGAACGACTGCGCCACGCTGCGCGCTTTGTGCGCTCCTTTCCGCAGTTTCCCCTCGTTATAGAAGGTCATACAGATGCCAACGGAAAAGCTGACGAAAATATGAAGCTATCTCAGCAACGCGCAGAAGGCGTCCACATCTTTCTCAATGAAGTGTTTAGAATTCCCAACGAGCAGCTGCATTCCATTGGCTACGGCGAGACCCGTCCCATCGCCAACAATGCTACTTCTGCAGGTCGCTACAAAAACCGGCGCGTCGATATCGTGTTAATGAACGAACGGCCTCCAATATCGGACGGCACAGAAGGCGCGCCATAAAATAGAGTAACATATGATTACCCGGCCTCGGCCAGCTACTCCGTGCGCTGGTATACCCCGCTCTGGCCACCGCATTTTTCCATTAGACGCACTTCTGAAATAACCATATCTCTGTCGACGCTTTTACACATATCGTAGATGGTTAACAACGCAATGGTCGCCGCCGTTAGCGCCTCCATTTCAACGCCCGTTCGATCGTCGATACGCGCCTGCGCTTCTACTTGGACTCGATCACTTTTGATCATAAACTCGATATCGACTGCAGTAATATTTAGCGGGTGACACAGCGGAATTAGATCACCTGTGCGCTTGGCAGCCATGATACCGGCCAGTCGGGCTGCTTCCAACACGTTTCCTTTAGCAACGCGGTTTTGCTCAATCAGCGCTGCGGTGGTCGGCTGCATACAAATCTCGCCGCGCACGCGCGCCACGCGTAAAGTGAGCTCTTTGTCGCCCACGTCGACCATTTTTAAACGACCTTCGTCGTCGAGATGCGTCAGCTTTTTCCCGTCCATATTTGTTAACCATTCATTGTTTTGTCACGTTGCCGCACTTTCACCGATTCTACAGTTCGAGCATAGTCTCGACCGTCGGTTCCACCTGCCAAATCATTTTAATTGCTTTTATGATAGACGCTTCTACTGCAGCGCGCTCGACTACCTGACCAAGCACCTTTTCTAGTGACGTTACCTGATCACCGTTTAAACCGCATGGCCGCATGGCACGAAAAAAATCCAAATCTGGCGCGATATTAAGCGCAAACCCGTGCGACGTAATCCAGCGACTGACGTGAATACCGACGGCCGCAATTTTCTCTTCTCCGACCCAGACACCTGTCAGCCCCTCGCGGCGCGTTCCCTCAACCCCCATCAGATTCAACGCGGTGATGAGTATACCTTCGACTTCGCGCAGATAGCGATGTACGTCGCGTCCCCGTGCGCGCAAGTCGATAATAGGATAGCCTACCAACTGACCCGGTCCGTGATAGGTTATACTCCCCCCGCGTTCAATCTCGACTACGCCGACGCCGCGGTCCTGTAGCCAAGCCGACTGTGGGAGATGCTCTGCGCGCGTTGCGCGCCCGCAGGTGTAGGTCGAGGGATGCTCCAGCATAACAAGCGCATCGTTCACTAAGCCAGCGTGACACAGATTTACGCGTTCCCGCTGCCAGCTACGGGCACGTTCGTATGACACCTGAGGTACTTTATAAATGTGCATGGCGGTCATACCCTCAAATTAAACATTATAGTCTTGCGTGGAAATAGGAATCTTACTATATTGACTAATTGAGGATCAATTTTTGGCACTCCCTAATCAAGGAGTGCCAAACGTTTTTGTGGTGTAACGAATAAAACATAACTTCACCTAAAACAAGCTCTAAGGAGGCTTATTATGCCTGCAAAACAGCTCGAATTCGACATGGCTGCGCGCGATGCTCTACTTCAGGGCGTCGACAAGCTTGCTAATGCTGTCAAGGTGACACTGGGACCGCAAGGTCGCAATGTCGTCTTAGACAAAAGCTTTGGCTCGCCGACTGTCACCAAGGATGGTGTCACCGTTGCCAAGGAAATTGAACTCAAAAACGCCTATGAGAATATGGGCGCTCAAATGGTCAAAGAGGTGGCTTCCAAGACGTCTGACGTAGCTGGCGACGGAACCACGACAGCCACCCTCTTAGCCCAAGTCATATTCCGCGAAGGTCTCAAAAACGTCACGGCCGGTGCGAATCCGATGGATCTCAAGCGCGGCATTGACCAGGCAGTGGCTAAGGTCGTCGACGGAATTCGCAAGATGAGCAAAGAAGTTAAATCGCGTGAGGAAATCGCTCAGGTCGGCACGATTTCCGCCAACAACGACAGCGCGATCGGCGAGTTAATCGCCGATGCCATGGAGCGCGTTGGAAAAGACGGTGTCATCACCGTTGAAGAAGCCAAGGGTACTGAGACCACGCTAGACGTAGTGGAAGGTATGCAATTTGATCGCGGATACCTCTCTCCCTACTTCGTCACCGACCAAGAGTCAATGACGACAGAGCTCGAAGAAGCTTACATCTTGATCTACGACAAGAAAATATCCAACATGCGCGACCTAGTTCCCGTGCTGGAAAAGACGGCACAGCTCAGCAAGCCGCTCTTGATTATCGCCGAGGACATCGAAGGCGAAGCGCTGGCTACGCTGGTCGTCAATAAGATCCGTGGAACCATCAAAGTCGCCGCCGTTAAGGCGCCGGGCTTTGGAGACCGTCGCAAG
Organism: uncultured bacterium; assembly: GCA_964011675.1. Classification (GTDB taxonomy): domain Bacteria; phylum Latescibacterota; class UBA2968; order UBA8231; family UBA8231. The sequence continues at coordinate 6,447 of CAXGPR010000041.1, read as the reverse complement.
GCCATGCTCGAAGACATTGCCGTCTTGACTGGCGGTCGTGTCATCTCCGAAGAGGCAGGGCTCAAGCTGGAAGGCGTAACGCTCGACGATTTGGGTCAGGCCAAGCGCATCTCACTGGACAAGGACAATACGACGATCGTCGAAGGAGCCGGCAAAAATGCCGACATCCAAGGACGTGTCGGTCAGATTCGCCGTCAGATTGAAGAGACTACTTCAGACTACGATGGCGAAAAGCTGCAAGAGCGTCTGGCCAAGCTGGCCGGCGGCGTAGCCGTTATTAACGTAGGCGCTCCGACCGAAGTAGAAATGAAGGAAAAGAAAGCCCGTGTTGAGGACGCGCTGCACGCCACGCGCGCCGCCGTCGAAGAAGGCGTCGTGCCCGGTGGTGGCGTCGTTTTCTTACGCGGCCAAAAGGCGCTCAGCAAGCTGGAGCTCGAAGGGGACGAAGCCGTTGGCGCACAGATCGTCCACCGAGCGCTCGAAGAGCCGCTGCGCCAAATTTCGGCCAACGCCGGCATCGAGGGAGCAATCGTCGTCCGCAAAGTCGCCGACTCCAAAGGCGCGCAAGGATTCAACGCGCGCACGGAAATTTACGAAGACTTGGTTAAAGCCGGCGTCGTCGACCCGGCCAAGGTCTCGCGTACTGCGCTCGAAAACAGCTCCAGCATCGCATCGCTGCTACTGACGACCGAAGCGCTCATTGCCGAACTTCCAGAAGATCCCGCTCCGGCCGCCGGTGGCCCTCCCGGCGGCGATATGTACGGCGGTGGTGGCATGGGCGGCATGGGTGGCATGGGCGGCATGATGTAAACCCATATCTCAAGCTATAAAGAAGGGGGCGCCGCTATATAGCGGCGCCCCCTTCTTACGTACTATAAATAGCTTTGACCGAGTCCAGCTCCTTCGGACATGATCCTTTGTGTAGAATCAGCATGGGCATCACTAGCACATGTTCAAAACGGACTCCAGACCAAGCGCCTTGCGCACTATATCACTTACAGCCACAGGCGATATTGGACAGGATCGCGAAATGCACGTCCCTCTCTCACTGCGTAGTACAACCCCTCGTAGGGCGCGCGCCCCCCGCGCCCGGAATGAGCGATGTGTTGCCCTTTTAGTATATGGTCTCCTTCAGACACAAAGAGTGCGCTGTTATACCCGTAGTGAGTCTCAATGCCATTGCCGTGATCGATAACGATTAGCTGTCCCAAAACAGTATTGTAACCGGCGCGCACCACGGTCCCACTCGCACTGGCACAAACTGGGCTACCCTCTACTGCGGCAATAATAACCGCAGGAAACTCTTCACTAAACATACGCACCAGCGGACCGGCCAACGGCCAGGCGGTAGGCACCGATTCTACGTATCCCCAGTTAAGGCGCCTTCGTGCTGAAATAAACGGTTCGTCGACATCGGTCGCATTGCCTTGCGCCTCTCCCTCATCCCAGTCACCCAAAATAGCGCGCAGTTGCTCGTTACTGCGCTGCAGACGCAGCAGCACTTGCTCAAGTTGATCAATCTGTTCCACTTCGGCTTTAAGCAGCGTTTTTTCGCGCTGCAACTGCACGACAACCTTTTCCAGATCGCGCGACAGAGCGAAGCTGTGCATTCCCACCGCAATCAACCCGATGCTGCACAGCAAGCACAGCCCCACCGCCCACAGGACAATGCGGGGCACCTTAAACTCGTGCGTCTTCTCACCCTCTTCGGGTATAATGAGCAGAGTCAGACGTTTCTCAAACATGGAAAACAGCGCTTACGCTTTTATGTCTATGAGAGTGCCAAGCAGATCATCCTGCGTCTGCACTACCCGTACTTGGGCAGCAAAAGACTGAACGGCATCGATATGTACAACGGCCTCACGCAAAGCATCTGTTGACGAAACCTGCTGCGCATGTGTTTGGACACCCCCGTTTTCGCGCTGCACTCCGCTTACGCGCAAGCTTACGGCCTCCGCCTCATCCACTCCCGCGGTGGCCGTGTTGTGCGCGGACGCATTCAAGCGGTGTTGGTGGTGGTGCAAACCCGTCGCACCCATATATAATGATCTCATCATGGACAAAAAAATATGCCACGATCTACATGAGAGCAAGAAATCAAAGCTTGCTCTGTCGATCCAGCTCGTTGTGTACTAACGTTATGCATTGCGATGCAAACAACATCTTAGGCCCCACGCTCAGCAAACGCGCGCCGAGGCGCAGGAGAAACTTATCTGCTTTTTTAGGCATGGATAAATGGTCAGAAAAAACAAAGGTCGAACGCTCAGCAAACGTCACTTCGCGCACGTCGGTACCGCGCTTTTGCAACAGGTACACATCGCCAGATTCACTCTGCTGACGAACAAGTGATTCAAAGCTCCGCTTGGCGACAAAAACGCCTGGTTTAGATTGGACTTCCTCGTCCAGATCTAGGCCCCGCCCGTCCTCCAGCGCTCGGCTCAACACCGCGGCGAGCGCTCTTTCGTCAAACCCATCGAGTGAACCGAGCCCATCGCTCTCAATGCGCACGATCTTAGGCGGAGCAGCAGGACCATCCAACGCAATGTGGACGCGCACGCCATCGCGCAGTTGTAGCGAATAGAACAGGGCATTCGCGATGCAGTGGCAGACGATTTCTAAGTGGCCGGCGCCAGGCAAATCATCGGATGAAAAATCAGGCGTTGAAGGCCCTTTGCGCGCTCGAAGTATAAAGTCTCTCATGTTTTTAGCGTAGCACCTAAAGCAACCATTTACGCTGCCATTTCCAGTTTGCTAATCCCAGAAGCGTTTGCACCCAGCGAAGATGGTATTAAAAATGTGCGATTTGTATAATTCAATATCCTAAAAATTTTTGATGAAAGCCTCACCAAAGTGGCTATCCACTACTTGAGTAATAAACTCATTGACACCTTGCAAACGAGTACTAAATTAGCAATCCCTTACAAGCCGTCATGGAACGGTATCGAAGAAAATTGAATACACGGCCGCTGTTGTTTTATGGATTTATATTGTCTTTTCGTAATAAATAGTAAAATTGCTATTTATTATTTTTTAGTCTGCGTCAGCTAGGGCTTAGGTAAATAACATGTAAATCATATCTCCACAAATCACTTAGTGAATCTACTTACTAAACTTCTCTTTCTATTTGCATTTGATCTATTTTGTAAGTTCTTCTTAACAAGTTAAGCACATATCATACCATCAAATTATTTCTACAACAATTTGTTCACGGTCAAAATCCGAAAAACAAAAACTAATTGATTAAGCTACCGTAGCAAATGAGAGACTGACAAATGCAAAATGATGATCATCCTAACGTTTTAAGCAAAAAGTTGCTTAAAACATCAAATGCCAAGGTCAAAAAGTTGCTCGGCGCCCTCTACAAAGGACTCTATGAACGTGAGGAAGCGATCGGGTTAGCTCTTCTGAGTGTAGTCGCAGAGGAAAGTATATTTTTCCTTGGCCCGCCTGGAGTGGGCAAAAGCTTGATTGCCAGACGGCTTAGATACGCGTTACTCGATGGCACTTCATTTGAATATTTGATGAGCAAGTTTAGCACACCCGATGAGATATTTGGGCCAGTTTCTATAAAAAAACTCAAAGACGAAGATAAATATGAAAGGCTGACAGAACGCTACCTTCCGGGTGCTAATGTCGTATTTCTTGACGAGATATGGAAGGCAGGACCTGCGATACAAAACGCCTTATTGACAATACTTAACGAAAAAGTATACCGAAACGGAGAAGAAGAGATACCTGTTGATATCAGAGGAATAATTACAGCATCGAATGAGCTTCCACCACAAAGCGAATCTTTGGCCCCGATTTGGGATCGATTCTTAATTCGATTAGAGCTTGGTAATATAAAAAAGTTTCAAAACTTTTTAACCATGATAACAGATGTTCAAGATGTGTATCAAGACGATATCAAACCCGAAGAAAAAATAAGCCAAAGCGAATTAAATAACTGGAGTAATTTTATTGATAAAGTTACTCTAGGACCAGAAGTTTTAAACACCATTCAGTTAATAAAAATAAAAATAGAAGAATACAATAACAGAGTTGGAGTCGGTGGGGATCAGATTGTTATTCACGACAGGAGATGGAAAAAAATAATACGCTTGATGCGAAGCTCGGCTTTTTTAAATGGGAGACCTTCAGTTGACTTAATGGATTGCTTTTTAACAATACACTGCCTTTGGAACAAACCAATTCACAGAGAAGTGATTGAAACGATTGTAGTGGACGCCGTATCCAAACATGGATATACCTTAGCGGTCAATATGAACACATACAAGAAAGAAGTCGAAGAGTTTGAGGATGATGTAGATCAGGAAATAAGAGTTAAACACACGGTAAGCGAAGAAATATTAATAACGTTCGAGGACGAATATTTACGATTGGTCAAACATGATGACCATTTCCAAGGTGATTTTGTGAGTATAGGGCAATTTCGCGAATTAACTTTAGGTGAAGCCCGCGTCATAAACTTTTACGATTCTGAGAAAAACATACTAAATAGAATCAAAGCGACTCGTGGTAAGAATGAGCATTCGATAGAAGTGTTCCGTGACTCTCAATCCACTAATTATCAGTTAGAAACCAAATTAGCAGAACGAAAAGAAGTAATTATAAAAAAACCTCATCCAGTGGTTAATGCATTCTGGGACGACCGCTATCAGCACTTAACTCAAAAAATACGAGAGCAAATTGAAAATATGGAGACAAATCGTCCAACAGAGATAGAGCGCTTAGAGTCGCACCTTTTTGTCCCTAATGTTTACGTAGACGTTGTGAGAAAAAATTACGAAGAAGTTTTTAAAAGCTTAAAAACGTTGCTACTCCGTTTAGAAAAAATACAATTTGCCTATTCAAATCCAGACTTGAAAAGTCTTACTGATTGAAAGAAGAAACACATGTTTCATGTCTCTTCAAAAGACCTTAAAGGCTAGTTTTTTTATGCAAGAAATTGATCAAGAATATGATAGGTTTATAGAGTTTGGTGGGGTACTGAACCGAACCATGAGGAAATACCTAGTTCAATACATAAAAAACAAATTTGGTTCGGAAGTTAATTTAATCCCAGAGTTAAACGACCAATATTACAACTATTTCACACGTGCATTAGATAAGTTATTCTTAATCGACGGTTTGCTGGATTTGGCCAATAGCAACGAAAAAATCCAACAGCGAGTTATCCTAGACACCCTACAATGGTTGAAGAAGACTTATAAAAAGATAAATAAGAAAAACCCCTTCTACGATGAACTGGAGCGACTTGAAAGCTGGTCTGTTACACCATTAGAACATTTCGTTAAACGATGGTCAGCATTAACGAACTTCCTAAAATTGGAATACGGACGAGGATCAGTCGACCACCTTTTTTTTAAAGAACAGTTCAAAAAACTAATAGGTGGTAAAGATTTTTCAGATATATCTGTGAAAGATAAAGAACAAATAGAAGTCATTTTACACGATTTATTAGCCCAATGGGATGCGATTCTGCATGGTAAGATATTAAAATATCAGTTGAACAAATACGAGGAAGAAGAAGAAATCCATTTGGCGCTACTTGAAGAAAAAGTAAATGAATACACGAGACTTCAGGAAATCATTGAACCCTTTTCTGATTATCTTGGATGGGATTTCTCACGTAAACTATGGGAGAAAACCTCTTTAGACATTTTGCAAAAATATGACGAATTGCTAGAGAACGAATCTTCGATTAGAGAGCTAGCGGATTTGTTAGGAAAAATGCGAGAAGCGCAAGTTGAGATGGAAGAAGAAACCTTAGATAAGGTAATTATCCGACAGGAATGGGTAAAAAACCCGCAAAATAAAGCCGAAATCGTAGGAGCGCAGCAGAGTGATGACATTCAAAATATGATGAGCAGTGAAGCTTGCTACTTAGGTTTTCCTGAAACGGAGACGGTATTTTTTAAAAAATACGCTGATAAACAGTTGTTAACTGCCCTTTATGAGGACAAAGAGTTAGTACAAAGCGATTATCAAATAAGTGAAAATTATCAAAGTATACATCAAAAAGAGAAAGGACCATTCATAATTTGCGTGGATACCAGCGAAAGTATGTTTGGGATACCGGAACAAATCGCTAAAGTTTTGACCTTAGCGATTTTGAAAATGGCAATGAATCAAGACCGTAAAGCCTATTTAATTAACTTTTCTGTCGGGATTAAAACGCTGGACTTACATGACATTGCAAATAGCATTGACGATATAAGCGCTTTTCTAAATATGTCCTTCTACGGAGGAACCGACGCAACTCTGGCACTTAACGAAGCCATAAGGCAACTCGGCAATAATGACTATGAAGATGCTGATGTTTTAGTAGTTTCAGACTTTATAATGCATAAATTGAGAGAAGACATTTTCCAGCAAATTGCGCACTATCAGCAAAACAAGGGAACACAATTTCACTGCTTAACGCTCGGCGATTATAGTAACGAG
>CAXGPR010000040.1:0-30129 GCA_964011675.1 uncultured bacterium | reverse complement strand
AGGCTAAAGTGGGTCGGATCGCCTATGGGCAAAGAGAAAGCCCCCAGCTAACGTAAAGTTAACTGAGGGCTACTCCTCGGGATGTTGTCTACTGCTCTATTTCAATCCGTCTTGCATTGGACTAGCCCGGCGCTCGTAAGGATTTTGCTGCTTTTCTACCTCTTCGGAAAGATCTATAACTACTTCTTCTACTGCTACAGTAATCGTGCCGTCTTCATCCATCGATAAAATCTCTAGCTCGTTACCTTCGCTATCTACAATAACTATGTCTTCGGGTCCACCTTCACTCATTTGCTCGGCAATTGCTGCTTCTACTGCATTCGATACAGCCTGTTCAATTAGAAGCTCCATCTCACTTATAGCTGCTTCAACAGCATCGTTAACTATATCTTCTAATTCTTGGGGTAGTTCATTAGGAACTGTTTGTTCTTTAGCTTTTTTGATTAGCTTTCCACTCAATTTCGATGAACTTCCATCCCATGCATAAACAATATTCCAACTACCTGATAACATTAGCAATACAACTGCGTTTATTATGAAATTCCTCATGTTTTTCTCGTTTCAGTTTATGATAATTAGATCTCTATCAATTCCTTAATGCGAAAGCTAAAGATCTTGCGGGGTATTTAATGCTTCAAGTTTCTAATGATATAAAGAAACTAATACGTTTCACAGACAATTTCTGTGACGGGCGTCACAAAGAAAGCTGATCTTTCGCGTCACTCGTATCCTACATTCAAAAAGTCGCGTAAAGATTATTCTACTAAATCCGTTTGCTTTATCCTACATAAAAATTTGCAACCATGTATCTTTTCTGCAAAGCAGTCGCTTCCATTGTCGTCGTAACAAGCACACAGTATACTATAACTCACTTACATATTGAACAGCAAACCGTTTCAATTCAGAGGAGTATTGGTATGTCAAATCAACTAGAGGTAGCAACGTTAGGTGCAGGCTGTTTCTGGTGCGTAGAAGCCATATTTCAGGATATAATCGGTGTTGACAGAGTCGTATCTGGTTACAGCGGAGGTGAGATAGAAAATCCTACCTACCAAGCAGTATGTACGGGTCAAACGGGGCATGCCGAAGTCATACAGATTCACTTTGATACATCCTTGATCGGTTTCCGTAACCTGCTGGACATTTTTTGGCGCACACACGACCCAACTACCCTCAATCGCCAAGGTGCGGATACCGGAACTCAGTACCGGTCGGTGATATTTTATCACGATGAAAATCAACAAAGGGAAGCGGTTGATTCTCTAGCCACAACAGACGCAAGCGATCTCTGGGAGGAACCGATAGTGACAGAAATTTCCGCTGCTACCCTTTTCTACCCGGCTGAGGATTACCATCAGAACTATTACAAGAACAATCCAAACCAGCAATACTGCGCAATAGTAATCGATCCGAAAGTGCGCAAATTTCGCATGGCGTTTCAAGAGCGGCTTAAAGCCTAACATTAATGGGAATCGTTGACCTGTGTATCTATACTAATTGTCCAACTTATCTGAGGAATCCTTACCATGACAGATTTGTTTCCACCTTGGCCAGAAAATGAAGTCGCCCGCTATACGGCTTATCGTGCTGCCGATCCTATAGCAATTGATGGGCACTTGGACGAACCAAGTTGGCTGTCAGCTCCGCGTAGTCCGCGCTTTCGTGATTTAGTACACGGCGCTCCAGGCATTCACGACACGCGCTCTGCAGTGCTGTGGGACGACCGCAATCTGTATGTTGGTTTTTGGGTCGAAGAACCATTTGTAACAGCAACGCTAACCGAACGCGATGCGCCCATTTACGAAAACAACGATGTTGAGGTATTTATCGCTGGTCAAGACGCCTACTACGAGTTTGAGATTAATGCACTCGGCACGATTTACGAAGTGCTTTTCGTTTGGGAAGAAGCCTACCAACGAGACGGGTACGACAAGCTACCTGGCTTACAACCCGACACCGAAGGAGCGCAGCCTTTTAACGGCGTTGGACTCAGCAACCACCCACGCGGTATGCGTCGAGGATTTTTCCGTTGGGATCTTCCTGGTTTACAGTGGGCTGTTCACGTCGATGGCACGATCAACGACGATAGCGATCGCGACCGTGGATGGACAGTGGAATTGGCCTTCCCTTGGAAGGCTATGGACGTCTTAGCACGAGGAGACAATCGGTCCTTGCCTCCCAATGAGGGAGACGTGTGGCGCATGGATTTCTCTCGCTTCAATCAATACAAGGAGGCCCCTCCTTCGCGCGATCCGGGCGGCTGGGCGTGGAGCCCACATGGCGTTTGGGACTCACACGTGCCCGAATGTTTTCCCTTTATCGAATTTTCTAACACCTCCGTGCTCGATAGATAGACACGCTCAGGACAGGAATCTCTTTATGGCCACAGAACTAGTACAGCTAAGCGCCGACGACTTTGAAGACGCGATGGATTTTATGAACCTAGTCTTTAGCGCAAGCAGTCCCACTAACTTCCCCCAGTTATTACCTGCACTATACCAGCGAGATGACGAGATGATGGGATGGAATTGGGCCGTGCGCGAATCAGGACGCATTCGCGCCGTCGTAGGCTCTTTTCCCATTGAGTGGCAGTTAGGAGAGATTCGCCTCAAAATGTCTGGCATAGGTGGAGTATCCAGTCATTTACGCCGACGCGGTGCCGGCTATATGCGCCAGCTTATGGATCACTGCGTAGCGCGTATGCATGATGAGGGAAAACACCTGTCGTGGCTAGGAGGACAACGCCAGCGCTACGCCTATTTTGGTTATGAGAAATGTGGCGTAGGTCACACGTTCAATCTGAGCAAAACTAACCTGCGCCACGCCTACGGAGACACAACAAGTCGCCTATCATTTAAACCACTCGACGCCACCGACCTAACCCATCGTGCAGGATGTATCGAGCTACATGACGCGCAACCCTACCGCTGCCAACGAACGACAGAGCGCTTCGACTTCCAGCTCCGTAGTTGGAAAAACAGACCATATATTGCCTTAGCACCAGACGGACGTATGGTCGGCTATCTCGTAGCTAACAGCAGTGGTGATTCTGTAACCGAGATATATGCCGTAACCGAAGGCGATCCCCTGCTTGAAATCGCGCGAGCATGGACAAGCCTGCGGAGTGGAGGCAGCACGAGCTTCCATCTGTCCCCTTGGCACCCTCTTGTTCGTCAGCTCGGCCCCTTAGCAGAGTCTGTTTCGACTAGTTACACGGGCAATTGGCAAGTTTTTAAATGGCAGGAAACGCTAGATGCACTGCTCAACGTCCGCGCAAACATAGGACCTCTGGTTGATGACCGCGTCTGTGTAGAAATAGCCGACTATGGCGTAGTCGCGTTGGAAGTGTGCGGCGAAGCTACACGCTGTGAAAAGACGCAAGAAAAACCCGACATCTCAGTCGATGTACCCACGGCACACAGGATGTTTTTTGGTCCGCTAGCACCATCTGCAATCGTAGACTTAGCACCGCAAACAGCCACACTCGAACAATGGTGCCCTCTGCCTCTGTTTTTAGGCAGACAAGACGGCGTATAAAAACCTATCTATCTGATGCTGGATGCACGTAGATCGGGCTAGACCAAGCGCGTTGGCCGTCCACTTGTATGACTCGCACCCAATATGCACGTTGCTCTAAAACAAGCTCTTCTGCACGCCAACGCAGGTCGGCCTGGCGTTGGCCATCTAACCTCGGGGCTGCTTCTATACGCATTCGCTTAGAAGCACCGCCCAACGCATGGTGCTGCGTCTTTTCCAGCGCGTCTTTTACATCGACCTGGACCGAACCCTGTAGCGTTTGTATAAATAACCGTTCTACATCCTCGACGCAAAAAGTGAAACCCATTTCGTTTCCCCCGGTAGAGCCACACCATTTCACGGTGCGATCGTCACGTAACTCAACTTGATCTAACGGCGACAGCAGCCCCACAGGCACGAGATCGCTCAGCGTTCCCTGCATCGTGCTCAGCGTTCCATCCCAGTGGACGCGCTGGTCACCTGCCGTACCTTCCGACTCGGCACCGCCCCACAGCACCCGAAGATATTTATCTTGTCTTTCTGCGATCTGTTCCCTGTAAACGATATCCGTATCACAAAGAACATCGATCCTCTCTATGGGAGCTGTTCCCTCTACTTGCACATGTAATTCAGGCACACCAGTGGCAACATACTCGCTCCCCATCTTATGACCATCAGCTTCAACATCTAACAGAATTCGGGCACCACTTGTTGCATAACATTGGCGCGCCTTCAGCGCGGACCAAAGGCCCGAACGACTCAACTCATCTGCCCGGATCGCCGTCAAGCCGTTATTCACATTTCTAGTTAGGCGTCGGCCCGGATGGCACGCTCCGGGACGTCCCATAACACCGTCTGTACCCCCCGTAATACCCACTCGATATCCCCGTCGAATAGCGTCAAGAACAAACCATTCCGATGTCCCATGCGTAGAGTGAATTTCAAAAAGAGGCTCTATATGAGGCTCGTGAAAATCGAGGTTTGTAGGACGACCGCCCACGTGTAGGCCGAGCAAAACATCTCTTTCTCGCATGACTCGTAAAAATTCTGGTGCCTGAGGAAAGTCGGGCTCTGGATCCGGATCGTCTTCGCTAAAAAAGCGATCGGACCGACGCAAGTGAGGTTCATCGGCGCGATAAAATACGTTTCGGTCACCGCCGTCTTCGGTAAATGGACTCCATTCACAGCCAAGATAACATACAAAGCGTCCGCTCTCATCCAATGCATGGGAAACGGCCCGTACTTCCTGCCAGGTCTGTCCATCTATATAGTGATCGTTGGCCTGTTGGCTAGCAAACTGCAAACCAGCTACATCTCTGGCAAAGGCAAAGTGATCTCCCAGCGTGCCTGCACCACAGCCAATATCCGATTGACCAGCGTGTAAATCACCCCAGTAGAGTCGCGATGAATTCGGTGATACAATTCGTATAGGATTACTCTCTCCCTCAAGTCCGGCGCTGCACGCATGCATCCGATACACGCCTTCCTTACAAAAACGCACTTTATACATATGGACAGGAAAGCGTTTATCAAATCCTTGATATATAACTTTTTCGGCGCCACTGAGTGCAGACGCTCGTTCGAGCGGTGCGGGATTGCCCCAGCGATCTTCCCCGTATACACGAACTATTGAATCCTGATTGCAGGAAACTTCCCCCTCGGCAATTACCACTAAACGACTTGCAGGTCCGGCAACGATGTCATAGGGTTCGGGGTCAACCATGCGATACCAATCGCTCTTCTCATCAATACCAATCAGTGGCAGAAAAAGCGCTGCACGCGTAATAAAAGTCGGTGCGTCCCAACCGAGACAACGCAGCACAATCTCAGCCCCCGCGCCGAGCACGCCGGATACTACCATCAGTTGAATGTGATGATGCCAAGGATTCAGATCTCCCTGCGGCTCGAAGTGGGCAACTACCTCAGCTCCTTCACAGTCTATTTCAATACATGTTGGACAATCCCAGTCAAAGGGCCAGCGCCAAGCTACGCGCAGAGCGCTTCCCTTTTCCAACTGCTGTTCGCCTAGAAGAAATGTAAATTCGACGTCTACCGATGCTCCTGCGACCAACTGCACTGGCATGCGACACTGCATCTTACCCCAGCGTTTCGACCTCTCTACCCGCGTTAATGCCGGCTCGTGCCAGACTTGGCCACCGCCGGGGGCACCACTGCACACCACAGCCATTTATCGAAGTGACTTCCATTTGCGTAGCTGCTTTTTCCACACTCGATCAATGGCACCTTGAATGGCCAGTACGTCTTTCCAACGATCGCCAAACACCGAAACAAAGTAGCCACCCGCAATCTGTTCCGGACAAACAAAGAGTTCTCGCCCGGGCGGAGCAGTCTCTAACCAGCAAGCTAACACCCGTTCAGCAAACTCTAGCCAGTCGACAAATTCAGGCGTAAAGTTGCCTTTCCTATCGAGGGCAGGAATCTGTGCGTGGTGTCCATTAAAAGGACGAAAATGCAGTTGATTTGCGTGCTGAATAAGATCGGGGCGTTCCGCTAGGCGATCCCAGTACGGGGGGGAGAGGTGCTTAATAATAGCCGGATGGGAAAAATCCCAGGTCATTTTCAACTTCTTTTTCTCCGCCTTTTCAAAGCCAGCAGCCAGCGCATAAGTCTTTTCTGGCGTTTCCGTGCAGGTATCGCGATGCACCTCGACGGATACGTCCATATCCATTTCATCGGCGACTGCCATCAAGCGTATAGCGACTTCAACTGCCCGTTTAGTCGGGGTATCGTGGTCGAGCATCTGCACATTGACTACTCGGGCTCCAGTTGCCTTGATCTCGCGCAGCTTGGGCTTAATCTCCCTGAGACCGCCCAAGTCGGTCGTGCAGGCGAATATGAGACCCGAATCGGCTGCCTGTTGAGGACTGACGAAAGCAGTTCGGCCGACAAAGCCGGTAAAACCCGCCTTGCGGATCGTTTCGATTTTCTTTTCCGTGCTCCACTCTCCTCCCCGACCTCCATACCCCATGAGCGACCCGAGCGTCGCACACTGATGCAAGATGGGCTTTTGTATACTCTTCTTTGCCATGAGTTCCTCCTATGTCAAAAGGCAGCGCGCGTAAAATACAGCACCACAGGCGCTAAGCCAAATTAGGGGCACAATTTACAGGCCCATGTGGCAAGTATTATATTGACTGCATATACAACCTAAGAAAACGGACTACCTATGACTACAAATGCATCAATGTATCAGACCGACTACCTACCACTACCCCACCGTTCTTTTGGCAAAACCGGCCAACGCGTGCCACTGCTCGGACTTGGCACAGCTCCCGGCGGCACAGGCCTCAAGGACGAAGAAGCCATTCGCCTGTTTAACCGAGCGATTGATCTAGGCGTGACATATGTAGACACTGCACCCATGTACGGGCGCGCCCAGCGACAGTTGAGCGAAATTGTACCGGAGCGGCGAGAAGAGATGTTTCTAGTCAGCAAGGCGCTCACAGAAAACGGAACAGAAACACAGCGTATATTGGAAAACAACCTGCGCGAACTTAAAACCGACTATCTTGATCTTATGTTTGTACACTCGGTTGGCAGCCACAACGTTGGGAAAGTACTCTCTCCTACTGGTTCATTAGCCGCTCTGCGCTCAGCCAAACAGCAGGGAGTCGTTCGACATATTGGCGTCACAGCCCACAATAATCCTTGGAAAGTCCTGCGCGTATTAGAAGAGAGCGACATCGATGTCCTCATGATTGCCCTCAATTTCGCCGATCACTTTACCTACGGCTTCGACGGAGACGTTCTATCGCTGGCCAAGCAAAAGGACGTAGCCGTAGCAGCAATGAAAGTCTACGGTGGAGCAACGGGTATGAAGTATGAAAAACCCATCGCTTCGGCAATGCAAACAGACGGTTTTACCGACTACGAGCGAGCCCTGCGATATGCGCTTGGACTGCCCGGCGTCGGAACAGCCGTTGTTGGCGTATTCAGCGAAGAAGAGCTTGAGCAAAACATCGAGTGGGTCCGTCGCTACCAGCCGCTAACCGTTGAAGAGGAGGAATCCCTACGATCCCAAGGTCGGCAGATCGCGCAGCATTGGGGTCCCCACTTTGGTCCTGTCAACGCGTCGGAATAAGCTACGCATAACGCCTAATCTGCTGCAGCACGAGGCCGCTAACGACTAATACGAGCCCAACCAAGGTTGAAGAGCGAATCGTCTCGCCCACCAATAGATAGATAAATCCCAGAGAAAGAAATGGGGAGACGAAAATAAGGTTTCCCACCTGAGCAGCACTTTCGGCGTAGCGTAGCGCCTGCTGCCACAGCACAAAGGCCACACCCATCTCAAAAACACCTACGTATCCCGCACCAATTAGTCCTTCTAATGGTACGGGCCACAAACTCGAATACCAGGCACAGTACAGACCCACAAAGGGGAGAGACAAGGCAAAGTTGAGAAACAGCCGCACGGCCGGATCGCCCGACTCACGGGTATTGAAAATCCAGTACAGCGCCCAAAGAACGGTACTACCCAACGCTAGAACAACGCCCTTTGAATCGGTAAATTGAAGCGCAAAAACATTCCCTTGTGTGCTAATGACCAACACACCGGCATAGCAGACTATACCTCCCACTCCATCCTGCCAACGAAGCCGCTGTTTTAAAAGCGGCACCGATAACAGAGCCAGCGTTAGCGCCCACGTATAGTTAAGTGGCTGCGCCTCCTGAGCCGGCAGACGTTCATATGCGCTCAGCAAGACCAGATAATAGGCCAGTGGATTACACAGGCCGAGCAACAGCGAACGTCCCCAAACTCTTCGCCCTATGCGCCACAAAAAGTGCACTTTACCCTGTAGCAGCACGACCACACCCAAGACTATCGTCGATACTGCGCTGGCGTATAAAAGCAGCTGTGCGTAGTCGAGATACCGCAGAGAAATCTTGAAGGCAGAGGCCACCGTGGACCACAAAAGCACGGTCGCAATACCGTACAAGTATGCTTTTCGACGGTTGACCTCGACCATGTTATCCCCACTACTTGATTTTCCAGCTGACAGATAGATACAGTGCGTTAGCGCTCGTTTCGCCACGCTACGAGTGGATGACGCCGATCAGCTAACGGTAATTTGACGCGTTGACCTCCTTGACGATGGGACTGATAGATACCAAGAATCATCTCAAACGCGGTGCGACCTTCCAACCCACTACTCGGGGGCTGCTCTCCCTGTTCGATTGCCCGAGCAAGCTCGTAGTAAATCTGCACAATCGGGTCTTTTTTTCCTTCCGCTCCCAACGCCACTGCCTGCCAAGCATCCCGATCAGACGGCATTCCTTCCATGGGCCGAGGCATATGCCACAGGCACGTATCCATCCAACGCGATGCGCGCACCGTAAGCTGTCCATCCGTACCCAGAATATCAACGCCATAGTTGTCACTCATCAGCGTCTCATATCCAAAAAAGTGTATTTCCCCAAGGATACCTCCTGCAAAACCGTAGTGACCTATAGCCCGTTCTCCGAGAACAAGACCTGAATCGCGATCCTTGGGTGACATCTGTTTGGCCTCCATAATGGCATCGGATTCCGCCAACCGCCCCTGCCAATACACCGTCCCGGCACACCACTCCGGCTGCCCGCCAAAGCACAGCATCATGTCTGTCACATGCGTACCCATTTCTGTAAATTCGTTGCCGCTCTTGCGGCCCGACTTATTGCGTCCACGTACGAGCACTACTTCACCTATATCACCCGCAGCAACCATATCCTGCGCCTTGCGAATACCCGGGTTGACGTGGTTCTGTTGGTTAATCGCCAAACGGGCCCCACTTTGCTGTGCAGCAACGACCATTTGATCAGCCTCATTTAAATCAATAGCAATCGGCTTTTCACACAGAACGCTTATACCTCGCTCCAAGGCAGCTACGCTCGGATCGAGATGGCCACGCGTTTGCGTTGCTACCACCACGATATCCGGCTTTACTTCATCACACATTGTTGCGCAGTCTCGATAAGCAGCAACCTCAACCATCTCTCCAGCAAGCGCCAGCGATTCTTCTGAGACGTCGCACAGAGCGACCACTGAGAAGTCGGGCACATCGTGCAACGCTTTTATATGTTGACGCCCCATTCCACCACAGCCCACCAAGGCAATCCGATAGTGCTTGCTCATCGTTTACTCTCCTCTTACTAGGATTTTAGCCAAACTGTTTGCCACTGCGCGCCGCTGACGCCCCAATCCACTCGGCGTTCTTGTAGATCCATGACGACGGAGAGAGACGTATCCTCACGGCGTACGGGCTCTTGGCATAGCAGTTCGCGACACCGCTCAACAAGGTCTTCGTTGTCTAGTATGGGAAACCAAGCATAGAGGTCTTCTACCCCTTCGTACATACGCTCACTGCGCAGTGATAGAGCCCCTTCATGCTCTTCGACCGCGCTGCATTGATCTCTGTCCTCACAGACGAAGTATCCCTGCATGCGCGTTTTGCTTTCCATTTGTTTTGACTCGTATGCAATCCGAGCAATGCACTGTGAATCGGCGAGTAAAACTTTGCTCTGTTCCAAAGCCCCCCTAGTAGATGCCGATTCTATGTGAGCAATACCGCTATGCACATCTTGACAGGTTGAAAATACTTCACGCTGGCAAACGCCTCCCTCAGCCGGCATCCACAGCTGTGCTAAGCCGGCATCGTTTAACGCAGTAGGCATGGCGTTCTCCACTCCATTTTCCATCGCCCAGTCTGCCGCAACGTCCCCGTGCGCACGCCTCTGATTCCAAGCGGCATCTACTGCGTCGAAGTTGCCCAACAAAACGGTGCGCCCTCCCTGCGCCAGCGCTGCCATTATAGACATGGCCTATCTCTCGAGATGTAGATGATCAAATCGGGACCGCTCGTCCACTGAGCCATTCTAATTCACTCCTCAAATTACATGCTACGATTACTATGACAGTCGCGTAGCACGCGCCTATATTTACGGAGCGTGAAATCTATGGAAACGCCTTTCCCACCACAACGCGATACAGCGACTCAATGCGCATATATGTAGCCCTTTTTTTTCTAGCCTTCGGCAACCTCATAACGAATAGCCTAGCCCAAGTCGATGGACGTATCGTTCAGGGCATCACGCTTTCCACGCACGGCAACGGTCGCGACTGGGGCTCGGAATCCATACGCACCACGCTAGAATCCATACGCGCCGTCGGCGCCAACTGGATCGCTATACATCCGTATGCCAGCCTATCTGAGGACGGGTCTCTGCTCTTTGCCCGTTTTAATCCCGACCATCCTCCAGCCTATTTGGAAAAACCGATCCGAGAAGCCCATCGCTTGAGCTTGAAAATTTGCATCAAACCCCATATCGCCTACTGGGGATCACCGTTTTCTTGGCGCGGGGAAATAGAATTTTCTGGAGAAGATGCGTGGGGCCGATTCTGGCGAGATTATCGCGCGTGGATCGCCCTACTGGCCGAAGCCTGCAGTGAGGCAGACGGCTTCGTAGTCGGCACTGAACTCGATCGGACGCTGCATTTTGAAGACCAATGGCGCGCCCTTATAGCAGAAGTTCGGACGCGGACACAGGCACCGCTTACCTACGCAGCAAACTGGACGGACTACCAGCGCGTGCCGTTTTGGGATGCCCTAGACGTAATCGGGATTCAAGCCTACTTCCCCCTGACGGAGCGACTGCCTCCCAGCAGAGAGGACATACAGCGAGGATGGCAGCAGCGCATGGCAGAAATCCGCACCTATGCCGAGCCCTTAAACCGACATGTGCTATTCACCGAGCTAGGATATAACCAGTCCCACAAGACCGCTATGACCCCATGGGACTACGAAGTCGATGGCGAAGAGGCACGCCCCGTCCAGATCGCCTGTATGCAAACCGCCCTAGAGGCAATCGCACGCGAAGAGCGCGTGGTCGGTGCACTGCTGTGGAAATGGTTTCCCCATCCCCGGCCCGTAGGACGCAACTTTCAGCTTGCAGCGCCTCACATGCGCAGCGCGATCGCCGAACAGTGGAAAAACCCCTGAGCCAACCGAGATTTATGCAGGACCATCCCAGCGCATTGCTCTACTCTTCAATCTTTCCCACGGCGCGCAGCAGCGTTTCCTGTACGAGCAGCTCGTGATCTAGCGTACGATCAGGGGAACGCTCACCGGACAGCACTGCGACGAACGCCTGTAACTCGCGCTCGTAGGTAGTCTGGCGTGAGGGACCTTCTATCGATATAAACTGTTCGCCCTGAGCATACGAACCGCGCGGCTCTTCTAAGCACAGCCGAATCTGGCGGCCTGGCTCAAACGGCTCGACCAAAATTGCACTTCCCTCGCTGCCGTATACTTCATACCGACGCGCCATCGGCCGCGCCTCCATAGCTGCGATATCGACCCAAGCCATGGCGTGCTCATATTCGAATACTCCCAGCGTATTATCGCTGAAATCGGGCACCTGGCCGCTGTCATTGCGTAAGAAGGCCGTTACGCGATCTGGCCGCCCCAACAGCCAGACAATCTGATCGAGCATGTGCCCTGCCAGATCGTAAAAGATACCGCCCACGTGCGAGGCACCAATAACCTCGCGAGCTGCGGGAGGGATATAGGTAGACATATGCGCACGCACGGAATAGATGCTACCCAGCATTCCGTCTTTAACCCACTCTGCAATCTGCTGAAACCCGTCGTGATAGCGCAGCATATAACCCATTTGGATCTGCAACTGGCGCGCTTTGGCCACCTGAACGACTTCTTTCCAACGTGTCCAATCGTCGCCCGCCGGCTTGTCATACCAAACGTGTTTCCCCGCTTCAACTATGCGCGCAGTCTGCTCGAGACTCTCCGCATTGAGCCCTTCTGACGCGACGGCGAGAATCGAATCGTCCCCCAAAAGATCCTCTTCACTATCCAAAAAAGTGACCCCAGCAAACGGTCCGTCGGTTCCCTCTAAGGCCGCGCGGCATTCCGCGTCCGGCTCGTATACGCCCACCAGTTCAACATCGGCGCTATCTTGCATAGCGCGAAGTTTGCCACTGGCGTGACCGTGCTTTGTTCCGTACTGTGCCATCCGTATGGCCATGGTATATCTCCTTGATTTGTTTTATTACCTAGCGCCCTAACCAACCACCGTCAACTACAACCACCGAGCCGTGCACGTAGTCCGATGCGGCCGAAGACAGCCACACCACCGCGCCCTGCAAATCATCCGGCGTACCCCAGCGCTGGGCAGGGATACGTGCCATCAGCTGCTCGTTGCGTACTGGATCGTCGCGCAACGCTTGGTTGTTATCAGTGGCTATATAGCCAGGAGCAATCGCATTGACATTGACCCCGCGCCCAGCCCACTCGTTAGCCAACGCCATAGTTAGCTGGCCGATTCCTCCCTTGGCCGCAGCATAACCCGGCACAGTAATACCACCTTGGAACGTTAGAACAGAAGCGGTAAAAACAATTTTTCCACTTCCGCGCGCTAGCATTGAGCGACCAAATTCGCGTGCGAGTACAAACTGGGCGCTCAAATTGACCTCTATCACTTTATCCCAGTATTCATCTGAGTGTTCCTCAGCCGGCGCGCGCATAATCGTTCCCGCATTATTAATGAGAATATCGATCGGACCGACTTCACGCTCCACACGTTCAGCAAAAGATCGCAACGCAGTACGGTCGGAGAAATCACAGGCGTAGCCGGTAAATTCTCGCCCGCGCGCGCGCACATCTGCCTCGACTTCGCTTTCCTTTTCAAGCGAGGCGCTTACGCCTACAATGTCTGCACCCGCTTCGGCCAAAGCCTGTGCAAAACCGCGGCCAATCCCCCGTCGACAGCCGGTCACTAAGGCCGTTTTTCCGTCTATTTTAAACAAATCCAAAATACTCATACTCTATTCTCCTCGTATATCGATCAAGACTTTAACTTCCTCCCCACCGGACGTCAGCTCCGCAAAAACCTCTGGCAAAGCACTGAGCGGACGGCGCGACGTAATGAGCGAATCCAGCGGAACGGCCAGTTCAGAGACTAATTCTATCGCACGCTCGTAGTCTTCCCGTTCATAAACCCGCACACCGCATAGCTGGAGCTCTCGCCAGAAAAACTGAAACAGATCCACCGGCGGCGCTTGAGCAAAAATAGCGACAATCACTATGCGTCCGCGCACTTTGGCGATACGCGTCATTGCCTCGGCACCGGCCAATGAACCAGAGACTTCAAACACGACGTCAGCACCCGCTCCTTCCGTCCACCCACCAACTCGCTTCTCGAGATTCTCTTCCTGAGGATTGATCGTTGCCAAACCCAATTGACGCGCTTTTTCTAAGCGAAAAACGCTGACCTCACTGAGCAACACCTCAGCCCCAGCGTGCTGCGCGACTAGAGCGTTAAGCAGGCCAATCGGTCCGCCGCCAATGACAACGACCTTTTCACCTGCAACCACCTGACCTAGGCGTACATCGTGGCAGGCTACAGCCAGCGGTTCAATCAACGCAGCCCGGTCCATGGCAATATCAGGCGGCAGCCGATGTAACAAATCGGCTGGAACGGTCCACGAGTATTGAAAAGCGCCGGGACTATCAATACCAATAAAATTGAGCTGTTGACAAATATGTCCCTGTCCGGCCTGACATGCCGGACAGGCACCGCACGCATCGAGTGGCCGCACGACGACGGGATCTCCTATGTCATAGTCCCTGACACCAGCCCCGAGTTCAACCACGCGTCCAGACATCTCGTGACCAATAATCCGTCGACCGTCAAAGCGGCCATCCATGTGGCCCTGATAGATATGTAAATCTGTGCCACATACGCCGCACCAATCGACTTCAATCCGCACCTGACCGGCCGACGGTGCAATAATCTCACTCTCTCCAACCTCGACCAAGCCCGCCCGTTCATAGTATGCACCGACTGCACTCATAGTCTTTCCCTCCTACTGGTTGAGTCCCAAACGCACATACTGTTCATCGGGTGCATCGCACGCGCGCATTAGGTTGACCAAGTGATTAATCATACGACCTTCTACTCCCGCGTCAGTCAGCGGAGACTGTTCGTTTGGATCACGCTCTAAGTCAAAAAGAAGATGACCGTACTGGCACTGACTGGGCCAGCGTCCGCCTGCCTCTGTCCTGAGCACGTTGCACCCACGCATGTGGGAAAAACCCGGCACAAAATCCGCACTCTGCAGTTCATCAGGAGAAAAAACCGAACGCATATGAGTTGGCATCAAGGTGTAATTGTAAAGCGGTGCATTCGTTTCCGTTGCCGGACCGCGCATGTATACATATCGACCGTCGGTAACGTTGACCTGCCCACCGTGATGACCAAAGAGAGCCGCTTCGCGCACAGGTTGATCACCGGCGACCACATCGCCCAGCGCATGACCAAGCATGTATTCGTCGCGCTCCATACCGAAAAAGTCCAGAAGCGTAGGACCCAAATCTAGCGAAGGCTGCACCAAACTTTTGCGACGCTCTGACTGGACACCCGAGCGAGGATCCCACACAAAAAACGGCGTATGAGCCATTTCCTGATACCAGGGCATATGCACCTTGGCCCACATGTCGTGCTCGCCGAGCAGGAACCCGTGGTCGGTCCACACCATGAGCATCGTATCGTCCCATAGATCGAGTCGATCCATCTCGTCGAGCACGTTGCCCAACGACGCATCGCACATGCTGACCAACGCGGCGTAATGGGCTCGACACTGTTGCACGAGTTCGTCGCTTTCGCGAACGGCTCCATAGCTAGGCCAGTCAAACAGCGGTCCGTTGCGATCTCCCAGTCGATCGCGATAGAGGTCCTGATACATTCGCTGGGTAAAAAAAGGTTCGTGTGGATCAAACGTCTCAATCTGCAAAAACCAGTCATCGTCTCGGCTATTGCGCCGTATGAAATCGATCCCGGCCGCAAAGGTCTTATACTGCGGCTGTTCTTCAGGCCGCCGCATAAACTGGCGATTAATCAAATCTTGACGATGCGGCCAGCGCGCGTTGTCCGCATTGCGACCGTGTGCGTTTGGTTTGGGCGGATCAGCCACCTGTCCCATCCAAACATCGCCTTCTTGGCCGCGAAAAAATTGCCACGTGCTGTACTGTGTGTGGTAGGTAGCCCCGCCTGCTTCCCAGTAGTGTTGATGGTCACTAACCAAATGCGATGAAACGCCCCCTTCAGACAGCATCCGCGGCACGGAGGCATCAAACGGCTCGAGAGGCCCCCAGGACCGATGTAAAAAATTGGGACGGCCCGTGTGCAGATCCCGGCGAGCTGGCATGCAGGGCATGGAACACACATAGCTGTTTTCAAACGTCGCACTGCGCTCGGCCAGGCGCTGGAAGTTGGGCGCGTGCACCCAGTCACAGCCGTAGGGTGGCAACATAAGGCGATTCAGCGAATCGAACATCACCATAATCGCTTTCATTGACGCTTCCTCCCGTGATAAAATCGTTTAAACGAATGACAGATCGGCCCGCCGCCGCTGATCTTAAAACGGCCCCGGAAGCGTGTCAACACGTCCCACACAACGTTTGCCGCCTATCCGAGGTTAAAAATGGCGTTGCCCACCTTACCCGTGAAATAATCGATCACAATCCACAGACCATTGCACAGCGCTTCACCCAAGATGAGACCGAGAAAAAAGTGCTGGCTGCTCTGATAGCGCGCCGCACCGCCGTAGCGCAAAATCGCTTTTTTTAACAGCCAGGCGATAGCGACGCTACACCATGCCTTATTCATCATGAAGTTCGCACCGATGGGAAAGCCTATTGGGTGTAGCGGCCACCAGAGCAGGTGCTGCCGCGCCCACGTCAGCAAAAGCATGGCCAAAGCCCCGATAGCGAGGAAACTCACGCCCATCCAGTCGACTCCCATTGGTTCCATTGTGCGCACGGCATTGGTAAAAATGGTCTCCGGTCCGCCGCGGAACCTCCAACCATCGAGGTTGATTCCCCCGTATTTGTAGGCCATGTGCATAACCATCCAACAGGATCCCAAGGCGCCGATAAAAATAGCCAACACAACTCCGCGAAAGACCAAACGCCGGCTGCGGCGATCCATATCTTCGATCAGCTTGAGCCCGTTGGCCAACATCGCCATAAGAAAAATCCGGATGTCCGCCGCCCATATATAAGCCATCGATAGATTGAATACGCTTCCCGCTCCGATCCAATGCGTGCCGATACCCTGTATAACCAGGTCGGGCGCAATCATCGGAGAGCGCACGGCGGCCAGCCCGGCTTCGGCCACGACCCGGCTAATACCAATAAATATCAGCATGGATATCGCGATAAATACCACGGCAACCCACAGCGTTGTCCCCATTGCCCACAGCCAGCCGATCATCACCAGCACCCCGCCCGTCAGGCACATGACGGCCGCGCGGTAGGACATTATCTCATCGCTATCCTCGACCTCAGGTGCACGCCCCAGCGCTTTGTTAAATACGTCCTGCAGATGACCACGCCCAATCCACAGGCCCAATAGGACCATAGCCAGCAGCGCACCGCCTCCTTGGTAGGCAAGGAGGGGCTGATCGCTAACCCCGTAGACGAACTTACTGGATGACCTGAGGCCCGCCAACGCAATAAATTCGGCTTCAACCTTGGAAAGGAGGTGAAAAATCCAAATGCCCGCCGCAACCTGAGTGCTAATGAGATAAGAAAAACCCAACAAGGCGAAGCTAATTCGATACTCCAACTGCTGGGATCCAAAAAATCCGCCATGCCATACCAAATTTACCGTCGGCACAGATGGGTCGTAGCGATGGAGCGCAGTTAGTGAGCCAAAAAACAGGGGAATGGCTACGCCACACCACAAAGCGGGACGGCGGAAGAACCCATTAAACAGCTTGTTTTCATCTTCGCCAGCCACCATTGCCAAGCCGACTTGAGTCAGGGGATAGGCCAAGCGTTCGCGCTCCATCCACTGACGGCGCAAAATCACTGCAGTTGCAACCATCGCCGAATAGAGAGCCAGCAGAAAAATAGCCCACCACAGCAGGGGTTCGCCCCACGCAGCATAGGAAATCTCGTCCCCCCCCCCTCGTAAAAGCCCTCGCTCTGATGGCCGTCGTCAAACAGCACGCGCTCTGAGGCCAGCGGCAACAATTTTTCAATCCATTTATTTTCTGGCGTGGCATAGTAAAAAAAAGCCGTTATTGCCGGCAGTAACTGCTGCGTCATTCCCATCGTACACAGGGACGATACGACCATGAGCATGACATACACCAACACCAACTCAGCTCGGTTCAGGGCCAGACTCAAACCGCGTCCCACGACAGGTATGCTGAGCCAGAGCGATACGACAAGAAAAGCAGCGAACCAAAAACCCGGCTTATATATATCGATGCTACCTACGTGAAGGTAGTGACCGGAAAAAGCTAGTATAGCCAAGCTGGCTACGCCCGTACACAGCACAACACTGCGCGCAACCCACTTGAAAAGGGTATTAATCAGACCAATGAGAACAAAAAAAAGAAAAATGGCTCCCGGTGTATTGAAATCGAAGGACATATTGCTGGCACGCATCGCCATATTGGCATAAGGCGAACCTATGGCAAGAAAAAAACACAGAAAGGAGCCTACCCAAAACCCACGCATAGAGAGTCCACTGCGCGCACTAGCCCCCGAAAGATTTGCCTCTCGGCGAGAGACCAGATAGGCATTATAGAGAGATGGAATACTTCTTTTCACAGACCTCCTAAGCGCAAGAGAAGCCCTGTGTTTGGGGGGCTATCCACCTGTCGATCACAGCGCTTAGCATCACCTCGCAACACAAAAGCACACACGTGTCTTAACAGATTCAATATCCAATAGGCGCGACTACATTGGAAACGCTTACCAGTGTCTCTGCTCGATAATCGTGCCGTCGTTACTTACCCGCATCGTCATTTTACCGTCTCCGTTACTGCCGGGAAAAGCTTCATACCAGACAGTATACCAGCGAGTCTGACGCAGCGGATGCCCAACTGGCGCAAGAGAGTAGCCTCGGCGAAAATGGCGCAGTCTGGCCGGAGGGACGCCGAAAGCACGACCAATTGCGCTAACATCAACGATGGCTAATTGATCAACCAATATTGTGCGCATTGGCTCAACACAGGTTTCCATTTGCATCATTTCATGCACCAGCAGCCGTTCTCCTGCCCGTGACCGATCTATTCCATCACCCCAAACTGCGGTGCAAACCGTCACAGTAAACAGAGCAGCTATATAGGCTATTCGCGTCAATCTATCGTCCTTTCCAAACAGTTCAAATCAAACACTCTTATATATCTGGTATTCTGCTTGTCTTCTAGCCCGCATAATCGCTATCGTTCTAACGCGGTCTTATATTGGGTTCAACTTTACAACTGGGACAAGACCCACGTAACTGCTCGCGACGCACTTTCCACAAATCGTGCGCATGCACCAACTCGGCGTCAGCCTGCCCTACTTTCCCACGACGTTGTAAACCACGACGGTCCAGTGTTGCTTCCAGTCGATCAATTGACACGATACAAGGATCTTGGCGAAAAGCCAAGCCCTGCACACTACGCACATCTCCATATGCGTCAACAATCCTATCCTCATTAGCGAATGAGTCAATACACTTGCAAGGAACAGATAATTCAGCTACGTGATAAGCCGTCGATGTCCAGTGAGTCGTACCCAAAGCCAAAATATATCCGTCACCATGCACTAACTTACCAATCGGACTTCGCTCATCCCAGATACCTACTTCCAGATGCTCACTGCAGTAATGAACTGCATTCGGTCCCACAGCCGCTACGGCATGGGTTGGATGCATGCTGCGCTCAGCTTGCGGTAGTCGCCACATCACGTCTGGGATCGCACCATTAGTCGTCGGCGTAGTCATAGGATTATACACTTGTGCTGCGCGATGATTAAACGACGGCATTAACAACGTACCGCGCGGTCCTATCGCCTCCAGCAACGCTTCAACAACCGTTTCTGCACCACCGCGAACATTACCTACTGCACTAAGTGAGGAATGCACCATCACGTCCATTCCTTTTTCCAATCCTAATACACGCAGTTCGTCTACGAGCTGTTTCTTTGATAACAAGCTCTTCGGATCAAGCAATTCTACATAACCTAGTTCAGCGTGAGCCGCGAAGTAATCAATAGCCTTGTTTATATCTATCTTTCTATCACCTGTACAATTACCCCCAACGCTGGAAGTTCCAACACTAGACGTTTCCTCACACTCAGCTCGCATGACGATCTCGGCAATGCTACGCTTACCGTTTGCCCAAAACAAGGTCCAAGAGGTCAAGCCGGCTCCACCTATGCGACCAGCTATATTACGCGATGTATTTTCCGATATGGGAGAAAGCAAAGCCGTACGCCGTGGAATCTGATTCGCCTCCACAGGAAAAGCTCTCCGTCTTTTATGAGCAGACACACTCTTGCACAACGCTGCAACTTCTTGCTCTGCCAGTTTCAGTTTACCTAAAATGTCTTTGCGTTTACCTCCCCACAGCCAACGTTGTAAACGCGCATTACCCTCGGCGTGTACTTCGCGCACGTAATCAGCTTCTTTACGCGTAGTCACCTTTTCTGCAAGATCGACAAAATAAGCCTTCTCCATACGACCGATCTCAACGACCTCCCGACTACCCATATTCGCTATATAATAGAGATAAGCGGCCATGGAAGCTGCGCAGGTTTCTAACCCTTTACTGCTGAGCAGAGACCGTTGATCAGCAGAGGAGTGATAAGCATCAAAACCTGTACCTGTATTCTTGTGATGCGTAGTAATCCACGGGCAGGGAAAACCATACTTTGGGTCACCAATAAGTGTATCCGACGTGGCTACAAAAGGCTCGAAATGTAAGGTATAACCAGGACGATGCTGTCGTAGTGCAGATCGTAACACCGACATTCCCAGACGGTTCACAAAAGAAGCCGACATTGGTATGGTCGCATGCCATTCTAACCGTCCGTCACAGTGGACTGGATTTAGACCTAACGTATCAATGCACACACCAGCTAGTGGCGTTTGAAACCGGCGCTTTCGTTCCAAATAGCCAAAAAAACCGTAACATTCATAAGCATTGAGTAAGCGGATTGTTCGCCGTGGCCTTTCTATTTGTCCGCGCGCAATCATCTGCTCTAATATCCGTGCGATCTCCAACGTGACAGCAACACCCGACGCATTGTCAACGGCACCAGGTTCGGCACTGTGGGCAATAGCCCATACTTCGTCTTGTGGATCATCTGCCCCGCGTACGATGCCACTAACCACATCGTGATTTCCAACGTATTTACGGATATCTGCTTTGATCAGTAATTCTAAAGAACCAAATTTTTGTGCTTGACGCCGCAGCAATTCACCCTGTCGCTGAGACAGAACGAAACCGACGAGTTTGGCAGTAGCGTGACTCATCGGAATAGCACCCCAACCAAACTTAGTCCAAGCCAGAGCACCTGGATTGTTGGGAACTAGTCTATCTGTAATGACCGCCACAGCACCTCGATCTGCCAGAACATTCATCATTCCACGCGGATCTTGGTTGGTCAGCACAACGCAATTGCGTAACTGCCCTATTGACAGCGCCTCAATCTCTTTTCGGCTATCTAAAATAACGAGTTTGGCACGCAGACCATTGGTGGGCGTAGCAGCACTCCACTGTATGATGTGCCAAGGGTTCTCCTCATAATCCAAAACCCTCCGCTGAATTGGGTGAACAATGTCTACTGTAGCACTGTGCACATCTGCAGCCTCTTGGATCACCCAACGTCCACTCCCAATCTGTCCACCTGTTTGAATGGGTTCGACCTCAACATCCGCACCGGTCTGCTCATAGTAGCCGACCAACTTCTCTGTCGTGCGATGAAAATGATCAAACGAATTCCAACGGTCGCTCTCTACGACATCCGAGACCTGCTTTAGCATGGACTTACCACTACTTAACTTTAGCATTTGCGGTAAGGCCATTTTGCAAAGGTTTTGTAGTGACTTAGGTGTTAGAACAGACATAGACATAATCCTCTATGAAGGTACATGAACAGGTAAAAAAATTTACGGCCACTTAGGCAATATAAACTCGACGCCAATAACTAAAAAATGAACTGATCTCGTTCGACTTCACTTAATAGCAGAAAAACATAGAAGCTATGAATACCCCGTAGATCGATCGCATCGCGCAACAGCTCTCACTGTTTCAATAAATATTTTTTCAGGCGCGATTTGCATTGTCTTCTAATTCACCACTCAATACCTCCCACTCGTTCCATAGATCCTGCGATTTAGCTTCTAAGTCAGAATACTCGACTCCAAGCGCCTGCACCTGTTCCACATCCTGCGCCTCGCCCGCTTGGCTTATACGCTGACTCAGCGTCTCCATTTGCTCTTCAAGTCGGGCGATTTCCTCTTCCACTTCCCGCTGCCGCACCTCCATTTTCTCTCTTTGTTTGCGTTGCCGTCGCGCATTGCGCTGTGCCTCGCGCTGATCCTGACGTCGGATACCAGTAGCCTCGGCAATCGCTTCCTGACGTGCAATGCGCCAAGCTACATATTCCTGCCAACTTCCTTCAAGCACATGCAATTGTCCATCTTCAATAGCCCATACGTGCGTGGCTAATGCCTGAATCAAATAGCGATCGTGGCTTACGAGCAGAAACGTCCCATCAAAATGATCAAGAACATCTTGCAATACTTCCTGCGAGGCGATATCTAAATGATTTGTCGGCTCATCAAGCACAAGCACGTTGACCTCTAACATAGCTAAGCGCGCCAGCGCTACGCGGCTACGCTGCCCTCCGCTTAGCTCATCAATCGCCTTAAAGACGTCATCTCCCCTAAAAAGAAAACTGCCCAGCAGCGAGCGCACCTGCTCTGCCGGGATCTGCGGCTTGACTTGTCGAACGACACTCAGCACGTCTTGTAGCGGGTCAAAATAGTCATGCGCCTGTGACAGATAGCCCATTTCGACGTTGGACCCGTTTTCAACTTCGCCATCTAAGACCGGTAGTTCGCCGAGCAGGCTGCGCACCAGCGTGGTCTTGCCTGCTCCGTTTGGTCCGACGATCGCCACGCGCATCCCGCGTCGCAGTTCCATATCGGGAACGCGCAGAATAGGGGCTTCATATCCCACGGCAACGTCAGAAAAACTAAGGACAATATCTCCGCTGCGCTTGGGTGGATTAAGTCGAACCCGGATATGTTCGGAGCGCTGCGGTTTTTCTATCGCTTCGTCACGCAAAAAACGCTGCAGGCGCGTGCGCCGTCCCTGCGCTTCTTTTGTTCGCTGACTAGCAATATGGCGACGGATAAAATCCTCAGTTTTTTCAATAAATTCGCGCTGCTCGTTCCACTGCTTTAGCCGGAAGGTATAGCGTTCTTCGCGCTGACGGACGTAATGGCTATAGTTGCCGCGATAAGTCTCTAGAACGCCGAAGGCTATCTCCCACGTTCGACTCGTTGTGGCATCGAGAAAATAGCGGTCGTGCGAAACGACAACGAGCGCTCCCTTAAACGTCTGTAAGAAACTCTCTAACCACTCAACCGCATATACGTCTAAATGGTTTGTCGGCTCGTCGAGAAGCAACAGATCGGGCGCATCAAGCAGCAGGCGCGCCAGCAGCGCGCGCGTCTTCTGTCCGCCGCTCAGCTGATCCAAGGGCTGCTGGTAGTCCTCTTCGGAAAATCCCAATCCGGTCAACACGGTGCGTATGCGCGTCTCGTAGGTGTATCCTTCGCTTCGCTCAAACTCATTCTGAAGCGCACTATACTGTTTGAGGACGCCTTCGTCGTCTAATTTTTCCGAAAGCGCATTAAGCTCACTTTCCATCTCGCGCACTTCGGAAAAGACTTCGAGCATAGATTCCCACAGCGTGATTCCAGACGCCACGGGCGGGTCCTGAGGTAGATATCCTAGACGCAGGCCGCTCTTGTAATGGACGCGTCCCACAGTGGGTTCATCCACGGCCGCAAGCAGGCGCAGCAGCGTGGTTTTCCCTTCGCCATTCGGTCCGACTAAACCAATCTGATCACCGTGCTCTATGCTGAATGTTAAATTTTTGAATACGTCGAAGTCCCCGTAGGAACGGCCGACGTTCTCTCCTGTTACGATAGACATATAAATCGCATCCGTTTTGCCTCTTAAAAAAAGAGCCCTGTGACAAAAAAACAAACCGATCTCACAGAGCGACCTCTTCTTGCCCAAAAAGGGAACAGCCCTTTTACTCTATTTGCACGCCGATGCGGACCGGCACAATCCGTTTAGCTACTACAAAGCTTCGATACCCCATGCACCAAACCGTTATCGACTTAGCTCCCACGCTCTCTTCCTACGGCGCTGCAGTCCCCACGCACCAAGTACACATTGCTCAGGGAGCACTCGCCGCAGCTGGAGACTTCATGGCCCAAGCCCTGCCTGCTGGACGCTGGCACCTAATTGCCGACGCACACACTTGGCCCTTAGTTGGCTCTCAGTTAGCCGACCAACTACGCGCCAAGCACAGGCCCTATACCTGCCATATTTTTCAAGAAGATCACCTTCGCCCAGAGATTAAAATAGCAAAGAGACTCAGTGAGCGACTGGAGGGCTCAAGCGCAGCCGTAGCCATCGGAGCGGGCACCGTAAACGACTTGGTCAAGATGGCCAGCTTCCACGCCGATATTCCCTACGCCTGTATTGCTACGGCTCCCTCCATGAACGGCTACACGTCGGCCATGGCTGCACTGCTAGAAGAGGGCGTAAAAACGACTCGCCCCTGTGCGGCTCCCATTGCCGTTCTGGCCGACATCGACCTGCTAACCGCAGCACCCTACCGCATGATTGCCGCCGGGTTCGGCGACTTGATCTCAAAGCCTGTAAGTCAAGCCGACTGGCTACTTTCACATTACTTGCTCGATACACACTACTCACCGGAAGCAGCTCAGCTAATCGACCAGAGCGCCCATCTATTAGAGGGCGTCGCTGAACGGCTTCCTTCGCGTAATCCCGATGCCGTGGGCAAGCTGATGGGCAGCTTAGTATTATCTGGTTTGTCGATGGCCGTGGCCGAAACCTCTGCCCCATCTAGCGGCGGCGAGCACCTGATTAGCCACTACCTCGATATGACCCACTACGCGTGGGGTTGTCCGGCTGACCTGCACGGCTGTCAGGTGGGCGTAGCAACACTCACAGCAGCGGCGCTCTACGAAAAGCTACTCGCTCTCGACCTATCGAAAATAGACCATGCACAGCGCGTGTCAGAACACGCGCCGTGGTACACTTATAGAGAAGTAATTCGGGCACGGTTTTCCAGTCTGACTTCGGCCGTATTGCCGTTTGCTCAGCAGGGTTATCCAAGCACCGAAGAGCTGACCGAACGCTTTTATCAACTGCGGGTTCAGTGGCCTCTCATCGCAGAGGCTCTTGAGAAGACGCTGCTTCCCGCTCGGCACATAGGCGACCAACTCAAAGCAGCAGGCGGGCCCACGAGCTTTGCCCAGCTAGGCGCAACGCCCGGCCGTGCCCGCTGTGCCATATTGCACAGTAAAGACATCCGACCGCGCTATACTTTACTCCATTTGCTGAACGAACTCGGCGTGTTGGAAAGTTGGACTACGGCAGTTTTACGGGAGCAGAATTTACTTTGGCCGGCTCGGAGCAGTTGCCCAAAGGCCGAGCAGTGACAGGGGCACGCACAAACTGGAACAGGCCCACAAAACATGAGAAAACGATCCGAACACGTCGTGGCCAACGCCCATCAGAAATGGACCAACGCCTGATGCTGCTACACCAATAGTTGAAACGGAACCGCGTATTTTCCCCAGATGGGCTCGGCCGTAATAGCGCACCCAAATGGTTTCGCTTACCGCCATGAGCAGTCCGCTGCCCAGCGCAAAGACCGACGCATAGAAGTAGGGCAGCAAAGAAGCCGGAACGACGTTAAGAGCAGCTAATCCCATGCCCTGACATAATATGGAAGCAGCCATGAGACCATTGAGAGCCACTCGGTCGGCCAACATGCCCCCCCCCAGACGCACACAGGCCATTATTGATGCGTAAAGCGAGAACATGACCGCGACGGGCCCGGCTCCCAAACCGCGCTCGGCGAAAATCGACACGATGTGAAACTGTGCGCCCGTGCCGCTCATCGACCAAGACGCCATGCAGACTAAGGTAATCCAATAAGTTCGCGTGCGTAGCACCTGATTTATGGTAAAGTCGTATCCGACGCACTCAGAAACTTCTTCTCCTCTGTTGATCGTCCCCCCATCCAACTCCTGTCCCAAATCTTCTGGTCTGTCGCGAAAAACCAATACCACCAACGGAATCAGCAAAACCCATATCCCTATACCAAACACCTCGTAGGCACCGCGCCAGCCGTATGCTTCGACTAGGGCGAAGCCAAGTGCCGGGACGGTTCCCACAGCAACGGCCATACCGATATGGGATACCCCGCTGGCAAAGCCTAATCGCCGTTCAAACCACATGGCAAGTGTGTTGCGGGCCAGCATGCTCATAGAGCCCTGACCCAGAAAGCGAAGAAAGAAAAAGACCAGAAAGAGCGAACCGAGGTCCGACACGTAGCGCATGCCAATGCAGGTAAAGCCAAACAGAATGATTACCCCGATGAGAACCCTGCGCGGCCCGTGACGATCCATCAGTGCGCCCACCCAAAACAGAGGCAACGAGGCCAAGACGGTTCCAATCATATAAGCCCCGCTTAACTCTGCGCTAGAAAGACCTAGACTTTGCTGTATATAGGGGATAAAAACGGATACGCCATAGGTCTGCCCGGGCGACGTGCAGATCGTCACTAGCATCACTGCTGGCAGCATGATCCATCCGTAAAAGAAAGGCAGGCGACTCATACTAGTGCCTGTCTCATGTAAATAATCTCTGTGAAGCGCACTTAGCCTTTTACCGCCCCTGCCGTCAAACCGCTAATAAACTCTTTTTGTAGAAAAAAGAACAGGAGCACGACGGGCAGCACGGCCAGCAGCGTTCCGGCCATCATCGCGCCGTATTCCTGCGCATACAGGCCCACCATCTGGTTAAGTCCAATAGGTAGCGTAAAGCGCTCTTGGCTATGCAGAATAATTTGAGGCCAAAGGAAATTATTCCAAGACCCCATAAAAGCGATCAGGCAAAAAGCACCGATCATCGGTCGCTGCACCGGCAGCACCACATCCCAGTACAGACGAAGCTCCGTGCAGCCGTCAATGCGCCCTGCCTGTAGCAGATCATCGGGCAGATCCAGCATAGACTGACGGAACAAAAACATGCCAAAAACGCTAACTGCACCAGGAATAATCAGCCCCCAATAGGAATCCACCAAGCCTATGGCATAGATCAGTTCATACATCGGTGCGAGCATCACCTGAGCCGGTATCATCATCGTCGTCAGCATCAGCACCATGATTACTCGCTTGCCCCTAAACTCGTACTTAGCCAGCGCAAAACCGCCTAGCGACGAGAAAAACAGCTGCACCAAAACGGTAGCTCCCGAGACAAACAAGCTGTTAATCATAAATCGTACGTAGGGTATCTGCTCAAACAACTGGCGAAAGTTATAAAGAGAAAAATGCGATGGCGGAGGGAAGAAAAGATAGTGAAAAAGGTCGTCTGGGCCTTTGATCGTGGCGGCTATAAGCCAAACCATAGGCGTCAGCATAACGACGGAGCACAGTATTAAAATCGCGTGCACACCCACCCGCTGCCAGCTCATGCTAATCCTCCTTTTTCCACGTACCGGTCAGCCGCATTTGCGCCAGTGAGATAACCAACACACCCATTGTAAGCGTCCACCCAATCGCTGAAGCATAGCCCAGATCGCCGGCAATAAATCCGTTCTGGAAAAGGTACATGACCACGGTGAGTCCGGAATTATCGGGACCAGCCGTGTTGCTCAGCATCACGTAGGGCAGCTCAAACAGCTGAAAAGAGCCGATCGTGCTGAGAACCGTGACAAAGACAGCCACCGAGCGAATACCAGGCAGCGTAACGTGCACAAACTGCTTAAATGCTCCAGCGCCGTCTACCTGCGCGGCCTCATAAAGCTCCCGATCGACCGACTGTAGCGCAGCGAGAAAGTAGATCATATTGAACCCGACGTACATCCACAGCGAGGTCAATACCAAAGCCGGCATAACCAACTCTGGGTTACCCAGCCATTTGGTATCAATGGCCGTGCCGGCCAGCGCATGCAGCACCCGGTTGAGCAGACCAAACTTAGGGATAAAGACGACGGAGAAGAGCACGGCCACAAAAACTTGACCCACTAAATGGGGAGAAAAAAAGCCGAAGCGGAAAAAATCGCGGCCCTTCACCAAATGGCTATTGAGCAACAGGGCCAGCCCCAAGCTAAGCGGTAGCTGTAAAAAGACCGACGTCAGCGCATAGGTACACGTATTCCATACGGCGCGATGAAAAGCGGGATCTCCCCACAGAAAGCGAAAATTATCCCACCCAACAAAGACCTGCGACTTGGGCCCGTTGGTGATGTAAAATGACAGCGAGAGACTCTTGGCGATTGGATAAAGCGTGAACGTCAAAAATAGAAGAACGAAAGGCGCTACAAATAGATAGGGCGCATAGCGGTGCTGTAGGCGAAAGAAGAGTGCGTTCAATAGGGATTCCTCCGGATATAGCGGCGCACTTCTTCTGCCGCGCTCTGCAGACGCGCCCGCGCAAATTCTTCAAAGCCTTCCCGACCGTTTTCTCGATAATACGCGGCAGAGGAGGAAATAACGCCAGCCATTTTACTCTTGGCCGTCTCAATAAATGGACTGGCGTACTGCGGCGGCACGTCGTCGGCTAGATCGGCATATATCCGCCCCAGTTTTTGGCCTGACCAATAGGCGCGCGGCTCATCAAAGGCCGGATGCTCCCAAGCATCTTTAAGCGGAGGCAGGATATTGGTCTCTCGAAAACGCTCGGCCAATTCGGCTTTGTTAAAATACATATGCTCAGCCACCTGCCAGGCCTGTTCCGGATCGGGACACGACTTGGTTATACCCAACATTGTGCCGCCCCAGGTGCTCGTCCGCCGTCCGCCCGCCTGCACGGCAGGCAGTGGCATCAACGCCATCTTGCCTCCCATACGCGGAATATCGGTCTCGGTTCCTTTACTCCGCCAGTCGGGACAAATAAACGAGAGGAAATAGCCGCTTTCAACGGCCTGAGTAAACAGACGACTCGAGCCCAAATCAGAGCCGATTCGCTCGGGACCGGCTACAAGGGGAATGAAAAATAGCAGCGTCTCTAAGGCGATCTCGTTGTCCATTATGAGTTCACCGTCAACGTCAAAATAGCCACCGTCGCGCTGAAAGAGAAACATCTCGAAGTGTCCGGCGTTGTTGTCGGACATTTCGATCATATACCGCTCCCCGGGAATACTCACCTCCCGACCGATGCGAACAAAGTCTTCCCACGTCCGTATCTCATTCACGTCGATGCCCAAGGCCTCGAACAGATCGCGGCGATAGGCCAAAACGACTGGGTGCACGTCGTGTGGCAGACCGTAGATGCGACCTCGGTTCCGATAGGGAGCAAAGCGTGTCTGCACGATGCGATCATAGTAACCCGTGCGCTGTAGTATGGGCATTAGGTCAATAAATCCAACGTCCTCTGCAGGGCCTCGAAAAAACGAGCCAGCGCGGCTAATTTCCACCTCGACTAGGTCTGGGACGTCCAAATCGGCCCAAAAGGCAGCGCGAAGTCGGCTGTTGACTGCATCTCCATGCACCAGCTGAACTTCTAGTTGAGTTCCGGGATGTGCCGCCTCAAAGGAGGGAATGGCTTTTTGATACGGCACGGCGTGATTACTGGCAAAAGTCCACAAGCGTAGCGTTGCCTGCGACGTCTCTACCGGATGAAAAAGCAAATATAGACCGGTAAGCGTGGTGACCAAAATCAGCAGAGTCGGCGCTTTACCAAAGGGCAGTTCAACGGATAAAAGTCGATTCATGTACGCTTTCCTGAGGACAGGCATTGAAAACAATAGTAGCGAATATTTAGACGAAATTCCAAACGACGGCTTCACTCCTGACGCTTCAGTTTTCCATTTCAGATAGCACAGCACGTTGATGCGTTGTCTGCCTGTCAGAAAAATTTATCTTTATGCCTTCACAAAAAGAAAGGCTGTGTAATACCTTGGCCACAGATAAGAACACAGATTCTATAGAGATAAGCGTAGGCTCTGGCAAAGAGGCTTTTCCCACGCTCGAAGCAGCCAGAGACCATCTGCGTCAAGTGCGAAGCAGCAGGCCGCTGCCGCAAGAGACACGCGTCGTAGTAGAGTACACTACGCTCGCTCTTTCCCAGAGCTTCACTCTATCTGGTCGCGACGCCGGCACGGCCGAATCACCCATCGTATACAGCGCAGGAAAAACGGGCCAAGTGCGCCTGCTTGGCGGCCAGAGACTAGAGACCTTTACACCAGTTTACGATCCAGAAATACTTGCGCGCCTCTCTGCGGAAGCGCGAGATCACGTCATACAAACTGACCTACTTGCCTTGGGCATTGAACATCTGGGATCGCTATCTCCACGCGGATTTAGCCGTCCCATCACCCCTGCACACACGGAGCTGTTTTTTGATGGACAGCGCATGCAACTGGCGCGCTGGCCTAACCGTGCCTGGGCGCATATCGACCGGCCCGCGCTCACTGGCGACGACGAACACGGCGGCCAGTTAGGCGATTTAGAGGCCGGCTTTTTCTTTGC
>CAXGPR010000039.1:0-30334 GCA_964011675.1 uncultured bacterium | reverse complement strand
TTCTGGCGCTCGTTCATCGGGTTCTTCTCCGCGAAAAGGGGTGCACTACGGTCTGTGCGCTCCGCCTCTAAATAGGGTTTTACACTGTTTGAGAAAGGTGTCGTAGTCGCGTGTTCTAAACGCGTCTGGATCCCACGTCTTTCTGCTTAGATGGTGCGCTTTGTCGGGCGGGATAATATAGGTTTGGGCTTGTACTATGCCGCTGTCGGTGTTCACGTCTACCGAAACGCGCCTGTAGAGATCGCCCTCGAAGAAGTCGAGGTGCTCCACGGCCGCTTGGTCGACGTCTTGATAGAGCTGGCCTTCTACATAGGCGCCGGGTGCGAGGACAATGCCCGGGTAGTTGGCACCGCGCACGCCGTAGCGAGCGTAATCTCTTAGTGTGGCGCTTTGCGACGGGAAGAGCTTTCCCGTGACGGCCTGCATAATCTCGGTAAAGAGCAGCGAGCCGTAAGTAAAGATCGCGGTGGACATGGATGCGTTAGAATTGGGCGCTAGGGTTTGTGGCCATATCCGTTTGGGATTGACGAGCAGACTCGCATTAATGAGTAATAAATTAAGATGAGTGGTCAACCCATTAATGCGACCCAACAGTTCCCTTATAGGCTTGACCAATGCACTTGAAGGGTTGGTTCAGCATTTGTATCTCCCATATTATTCCATTTTCCTACCGTGCCGTTAACCAGATCGTACAACTGCACCTCTTGGCCACGAAGCGACGGTTCCTCGTCGGCAGATAGTAGTTCGATGCGGCCGAGCGACGAGTGCATTTTGTACGCCCCTTTGGTCTGCGTGTAGCCGCTGCCCCGGTAGGCGTGCAGCAGCGTGTTGAGCGAGCGCAGAGCGTGAAAGGCCGGACGTGGATTGCAGCGTGTATCGAGCAGGCCGTGGCACGCGTCCATGGTGCGGTCCAGATCCTGCGGCGGATCGACAAAGAGGTAGCCGTCGGGCAGCGCGGCGGTGGCAAAGAGTGCGCGACTGGCCAGCAGGGCATGTGCCTCGTCATTGAGGTGCGGTAGGCTCAGCAGCCAGTCCACCCGCCCAATGTGCGAAAGAGAGGGCAAGGCCTGATAGGCGTCTACGCTTTCGATGGGCTGCCCGTCGCCGTCGATGCGGCAGCAAACGCTCTCGATGCGCAGTTCGCTCTGGGCGAGCCGCGCGTTTAGTTCAATCAGTTCGTCAACGCGGTAGCCGATGCGCGTGCGCGGGTGCTGCTTGCCGTAGACTTTTTGACCGGGCAGCACGGGACATAAAGCCAGCGGAGTGCGGCGCTGGCAGTCGGCTAGATGCATCAAACATTCGCTGCTTGGCCACGGACTGCCGGCCAGTTGCACTTCCCACGCATCGGCTGCGTTGGGGTGGTCGTCTAGCAAGGTGTGCAGGTTTACGTTTTCCATGTGAGGCGCAAATACGTGCACGTGCACGCCCTCGCTGCGCAGCATCTGTAGGCGGCGTTTCTGCAGCGATTCGCCTAAGTCTGTCCATGGCACGCGCACACAGGTTGCACCGGACTCTATAATGGAAAGGAATGGATAATCGTTGCGCACGTGCTGGCGCACGACAGAGGGAAACGTGATCGGCACCTGTGCCGTAGGACAGAGCGCATGGGTCAGTGTCCATCCTAGTGGAGCACCGTCGAGCGCGTCAGGCGTACGCGTCAGAAAGCGCGTCTGGTCTGACTGCAGCGTCTCGTTGCCTTCCGTTCGCACATGGTGTAGATCGATGCGATCGCCGACGAGTCGACAGAAGTAGAATCCCAATTTTCCGCAGTCGTCTCGACCTTGTTCTGGTGCTGGTGCACTGGCAAAGAGATGACCAAACCCAGGTCGGGTAAAAGACGTTGAGGGAACGACGACCATCCGCGTGTTGCGCAGGCGATCGTAAAAGGCAAAGTGCACGTGTCCGCAGAAGAGAATTTCTACGTCGTGCGCCACGAGTAGGTCGAGCAGCCAAGTGCGATCGGGCTCGCCGATGTTGTCGTAGTGGCCCCAGTCCGGCTCGGCAGCATCCCACAGGTAGGGAGGAAGATGTAAGAAAACGGCGATGCGCCGAGCCGTGTGCTCACTAAGCTCGCGTTCAAAAAAGGCGCGCTGTTCGGCACTGTAGGGTGTGTTGAACGTTTGTGAGTTGAGCACAATAGCGCGCAGCGGACCACAGTCGAAGGCGTAGTGCGAAGGACCGAAGCGACTGTGATAGGATGCGAGGCTAGCCTCGTCCGTGGGATGGGTTGGCATAGAGGTGTCGGGCTTGTCGCCCACGTCGTGGTTTCCGGCTACGTGCTGAGGGCTAAAGCCGCTTTCCCGGAATTGGGCTAGTGCTTCGTCTAGCGCGCGTTCAAAGTCGGGCGTATCGGGGTACTCTTGCACCAAGTCGCCCAAATGCACGGCAAAGTCGCATGGCAGTGCCGCGGCGGTCTGAAGTGCAGCGAAAGCGCGTGCGCTTTGATGCCGTCGCGACTCAAATTCTAAGGGTGCGCTGCCGGGATCGACCATGTAGTGCGTGTCGGACAGAACGACGAATTGGTGGGATGCTTCGGGTAGGAGAGAGAGGTCGAAAAAATGTGACATGAATGGGCTCCGCGTAGCTGCTTGCCGTCATAGTGGGCAGGTTTTATCATCAATGCACTGCATTATATAGAAAGCGCCTGTGTCAATCAATTGTTTCTCTCGGCCCTGCGAGCAAATGGGCTGAATGATGGTGCGCTGTGTCGCTTATACTATTGAGAACTGGAAAAGGAAACCATGGAGAAGGCCGTAATCATGGCGCGCGGTTTGGGAACGCGGATGCGCGCAGCCAATCCACAGGCTGAATTAGACTCACAGCAGGCGGCCGTTGCCTCGACGGGCATTAAGGCGCTCATGCCGATAGGCCGGCCCTTTATAGACTACGCCCTGGGCGCGTTAGCCGATGCGGGCTATCGGCGCGTTTGCCTCATTATTGGTCCAGAGCACGACGCGCTGCGGGAGTACTGCACGCGCGAGCTAGACTGCCAGCGCCTGCGCGTTGAGTGTGCCGTTCAGCAAGAGCCGCTCGGCACAGCCGACGCCGTATTGGCCGCAGAAGAATTCGTCGCGGAAGATCCCTTCACTATAGTCAATTCAGACAACTACTACCCCGTTGAAGCCCTCGCTGGTTTGCGATCTCTGTCGGGACCGGGTCTGGTCGTGTTTTCCCGGGAGGGCATGATGACTAACGGCAATATTCCTGCTGAGCGGATTCTCAAGTTTGCCCTCGCTGAAGCCGACGAAAACGGCTTTTTACGACGAATTGTGGAAAAGCCTGACGAGGCGGCTCTGCAGTCGCTACAAGGGTTGCAAGGCGTTAGTATGAATAGCTGGCGCTTTGATAGGCGCATCTTTGCCGCGTGTCGTGCGATTAAGCCCTCGGCGCGCGGCGAATTAGAACTGCCCGACGCCGTGCAGTATGCCGTAGATAATTTGGGCGTGCAGTTTGCCGTGCGCGTCTACCATCAGACTGTGCTGGATCTGTCTAACCAAGGAGACATTGCATCGGTAAAACGCCTGTTAGACGGCGTGGAGGTGCGGCTGTGAATCTAGCGGACCTAACGGTAGAAACCGTGCGAGAACGCCTGCGTGAGACGGGTCTGTCTCACGCAGAGTCTCTTTCTAAGGCGCGGCAATTTGCACGGGCGGCCGAGGCGCTTGTTCAAATGGGAGCTGACGGTTCGGCTGGAGCGTACGCTCACTTTGTGCCCGGTCGCATCGAGGTTTTGGGTAAACACACGGACTATGCGGGCGGGCGCAGCATCGTTTCAGCCGTGGAGCGCGGCTTTTGCATGATCGCTGTGCCGCGCGCTGATGGGCGCGCAAGAGTGCTGGCCGTTGAGCAGGACGAATCGGTTGAATGTGAGTTAAAAGCCGATTTGCAGGTTCCTCAGAGCGGTTGGACGAACTATCCTCTTACGGTCATGCGTCGACTTGCGCGCAATTTTGGTCAGCTACAGGGTGCCGATATCGCCTTTTTGAGCGACCTCCCTCCCGCCGCTGGAATGAGTAGCTCAAGCGCCTTTATGATTGCGACGTACCTTACGCTGGCGGCCCGCAACGAGTTGTCGATGCGCGACGTATATCGTCAGGCTATTGAGAGTGACCTGGAACGGGCCGCTTATTTGGGCACCATTGAAAACGGGCAGAGCTTTGGTCCGCTGGCTGGTGATCGCGGCGTAGGCACGTTTGGCGGCAGCGAGGATCACACGGCTATTCTCTGCTCGGAGTCGGGGCACTTAGGCCAGTTTGCTTACTGTCCTGCGCGTCTGGAGCGTCGGCTCGCGGTGCCGAAAGACTGTGTATTTGTCATTGGCTTCAGCGGCGTGGTCGCCGAAAAGACTGGCGCTGCACAGAATCTTTACAACCGGGCGGCGCTGCAGGTGCGTGCTATTGTCGACGTGTGGCAGCGCGCGACGGGGAGTGACCAGGTTTACCTAGCCGATGTGCTTCGTTCGGCTCCCGATGCTGCTGAAGCCTTGCAGGCTGCGCTTAGAGAAGCGACGGATGCGGCTTATGCACCAGCCCAGCTCGAACAGCGCCTGCGCCACTTTCTCCTGGAGGACGGCCAGATCATTGATGCGGCTGCTGCAGCCCTCTGTGCGGGTGATCTGGCAGCATTTGGCAAGCAAGTTGATTTATCTCAAGAGTATAGCGCTAGCGTGCTAGGGAATCAGGTTGATGAGACTGTGGGGTTGGCCCGCCTCGCGCGACAGGAGGGTGCCTTGGCCGCTTCGGCTTTCGGGGCCGGTTTCGGAGGAAGCGTGTGGGCGTTGGTCGAGCAGGCCTGCGCAGACAGTTTTACCCGGGCGTGGGCGGCGTCTTATGCGCACGCTTTTCCACAGGCTGCGCAAAGCGCACTCTATTTTACGTCGCGGCCGGGACCCGCTGCCTGCGTGCTGTAGGCGATACTGGAGGGGAAAACGGCTTGAAGGTGCTATTTTATCTGTGTAAGTTGGTCAGTAAGCTCTTTGCCTCTGAAGCCGAACTTGGCGGGCTGCGTCGTCCAATTTAAAGGGCCGAGTTGGGTAACTTCGTTTGGCATGTGGACGCGCGGGGCATTTATTCAGTTTTGTCACGTGATGCCGCGCGTTATAATTTTATTGATCTGAACACTTATGACCTAAATGAGCAGCTGGGCTACAATGAGTTGGATCGCCGCGTAAAAGGTAGTTTTTTTCGGTGCCTTCTCGTCGTGGCTACATTGTAGCGCGCTGGTATTCAAGCGATGAAATAGTCGTACTATTTGGTTGCCATTTGACGTCAGCCCAGCAGAAAATTGATCAATTGCGTAGCTCGGTAGTTAAGCAGAAACGGACGTTTTACTGCGAGGTTGGTGGGTGGAAAATAAGTAAGCAGAGCGTTATCAAAAGCAAGGGCCATGAATCTCGCTGAGCAATACATTGACCTGCCTGGAGTAACATATGAAGCGAACGCACATAGGTAAACATCGTCTCGAAGCGCTACGCGATCACTATCGCCGTTATTTGTTTGAAGAATACCTGCCCTTTTGGCAACGCCATGGCATAGACCAT
The DNA here is from genome assembly GCA_964011675.1 of uncultured bacterium. Taxonomy (GTDB): domain Bacteria; phylum Latescibacterota; class UBA2968; order UBA8231; family UBA8231. Next base: position 24,795 of record CAXGPR010000039.1, on the reverse strand, counting down.
GAGCTGGGTGGTTTTATGTGTGCGATTGATCACGACGGCACCCGCTCGAGTGACAGCAAGTACATCTGGTACCAGGGGCGCGGTTTGTGGACGTATTCATACCTTTATCGACACTTTGGTGGCGACGAGCAGTTAGAAGTGGCGCGGAAGGTGAAGGACTTTTTGCTGCGGCACGGCCGAGACGAGCGCGGCAATTGGGTGCAGAGCCTAACGCGTGCGGGTCAAGTGGAATCACCGGCAACGTCGCGTGGCTACGCAACGCTCTTTGTTGCCGAAGGCATGCAGGCCTATGCACACGCGACCGGAGATGGGGAAGCGATGGAGGTCGCGCAGCAGGCGCTGTGGCGGGGGTTGGAGCAGTTCGATGATCCCGAACGTTCTGTGGATGAAGGCTATATCCCCCTCAGTTACAAGGGGCAGCGGCCTTTGGGTAGCCATATGGTGCTCATCTTAATCTTGACCCAAATGTTGGAGCAGGTGCAGGACGAGCGCTTGGAAGCGCTATCCGATCGCGTCGTCGATGCGATTATTAATAAATACTGGAACCCTGAGTATCGCCTGATGAACGAAGCTCTGGCGCACGATTACACGCGACCGGATGATGCCAACGAATCTTTTGTCTATTTAGGTCATGCGATAGAGACGCTGTGGATGCTGTTACCCGAAGCTCTCCGCCGCGGCGACCGCGCGCTGTTTGAACTGGTTGCCGAGCGTTTCCGCCGTCACTTAGAAGTTTCTTGGGACGACGTGTACGGCGGTTTTCTGCGTGCCTTGGACGTGCACGGCGCGTACGTGTACGACAAGGTTCTATGGCTGCAGGAAGAGGTTATGATCGGCTGTTTGATTTTACTCGAGCACACGGATTGGGACTGGCCGGCGCAGTGGTTTGAGCGCACGTTTGATTACGTGGAGGAGCGCTTTTCCCTGCGTCCGCACGGCTTTCCCCTCTATCTGTACAGCGGGGACCGCTCGGTGCGCTTTGTGGAGCACGTTACGCGCAAGGAAAACTACCACCACCCTCGCTGCGTCATGCGCAACGTGCTGGCATTGGAACGCATAATAAAACGCGGGGGCGCATCCTCGGGCGTATGGGACTAGCGCGGGTGCTTATTGCATGCGGCGCACCAACTGGAAAGGAATTATGGTGTCAGATATTCCTGTTACCCTAATTACAGGCGGGGCTGGATTTTTGGGTTCGCATCTGAGCGATCGCTTTCTCGCCGAGGGGCACAAGGTCGTGGTGATGGACAACTTTCTCACCGGCTCGCGTGAGAACATCGCGCACTTGCTTGATCATCCTCGTTTTGAGCTGATTGAGCACGATATTACCCGCTACATAGATTTCTCCGGCCGGCTCGACTATATCCTGCACTTCGCCTCGCCGGCTTCGCCGGCTGACTATCTGCAGATGCCTATACAAACCCTCAAGGTAAGTTCGCTGGGCACGCACAACGCGCTTGGGCTGGCCTTAGCCAAAGGTGCCCGGCTGTTATTGTCTTCGACCTCAGAGGTCTACGGCGACCCGCTGGAACATCCGCAGAAGGAATCGTACTGGGGAAACGTCAACCCCATTGGCTATCGCGGCGTTTACGACGAAGCCAAGCGCTTTGCTGAGGCTATGGTCATGGCCTATCACCGCACGCACGGCGTTGAGACGCGTATCGTGCGCATCTTTAATACCTATGGTCCTCGCATGCGCCTAGACGACGGTCGCGGCTTACCCAACTTTATGCGTCAGGGTATTCTCGGCCAAGATATCACAATCTACGGCGACGGTAGCCAGACGCGCAGCTTCCAATTCGTCAGCGACCTGGTAGACGGGCTGTGGTTGCTGCTGCTGAGCGATGAAGTCATGCCGGTTAACATAGGCAACCCGGTGGAGATCTCCATCAAGCACCTGGCCGAGGAAATTCTTCAGCTGACGGGTAACAGTAGCACCATCACCTACCAACCGCTACCAGCGGGCTTTGAAGATGATCCCAAGATCCGGCAGCCGGATACCACGCGTGCGCGCACGTTGCTCGGATGGGCGCCCAAGGTGGATCGCTTAGAAGGCCTGCAGGCCACGCTAGACGACTTTAGAATAAGGTTGCAAAAGTAGTTGGCTACACCTGTGCATATGAGGAAGGCCGACGGTCGCATATTGCTTGGTGTGGCACTGTTCATAATACTTTGCGGTTGTAGTCGAAATCGGGCAGAAACGCCTTATGGAGATGCCGAATCTCTTGTGGCGTATCGCGCTGCGGTTGATCCGCTAATCAGTGAAATAAACGAAGTTGAACAATCGCTCAGAGCCATGGCGGTGGGATCCACTGGGCGCGCAACGGGAGAAAATTTGGCTGTCGCCTGTCAAGTATTAGACGGACGACTCACAACCGTTCTTTCCCAAATAGACGCCATTGATCCACCCCGCAAGCTACGAGCTATGCATGCGGATATGCGAACCGCTGTCGACCTGCGCCTGCGAGCCTGTCAGCGCATCGCTGTTGGATGGCAGATTGAGCGCGAAGCCTCTTTTGAAGTAGCTCAAAGTACGTATTTGGAGGCGGAGGATCTGCTGTCGGAGGCCCGTGCGAGATTGGTGGCCGTTAACGCGATTTTGAGTGAGGTGGACGTAGCACTCGACTCTGTGGGCTTCCAGAGCCCAATGGCCTGATCAAAGGTCGCCGTAGTGCGGCAAGTGGTCAAGAAATGTATACTTTTCTCTGTTGCGGTCGATTGCGTAGCAGTAGTGCTGTATGCCGTTGGTGATCAGCAAGTAACGCGCGCGCAGCGCGCGGTTGTAATGGGCTATCTGGTTAAAGGTGTCTTGTGATATGTTCACGCTAGGCTCTTTGCACTCTGCCACCAGTAGTGGACTGCCCTGTCGGTCGTAGACGACCAAATCGGCTCGATGGGGTTGTCCATGCACCTCTAAAAACTTTTCTGCAGCCATCAGCCCGCGCGGATATCTCCTATCCTGTATCAGAAACTGCACTAGGTTTTGTCGGACCCACTCTTCGGGCGTCAGTGCGACGTACTGCCGGCGCAGCGGATCGAGTATTTCACGTCTGTTGTCAATCGTACGCGTTGTAAACGCGTAGGGTCCAGGAAAGGTAAGTGGCTGCATGATTTATCTGTGAGTAAAGTCGAACAGACCTTTACTCACCTCCGGCAAGCGGGAGTTTATGTGTTTGAATCGAAGGGTATGGATGCGCTCATTTTAGTAGGAGCATTTTTTGCACTTGTATCGCTCCGAAACTCTTCAGGCACGCTATATAAACGCCGCTGGCTACGCTGCGCCCCCCGCCGTCTTGGCCATTCCATGAGATGTTGTAAACGCCCGCTTCTTGCGTTTGGTCTACAAGCGTCCGCACTTTTTGGCCGCTCAAACTGTAGACATCCAGCCGTACTGGTCCGTTGGCGCTGAGGCGATAGCGAAGCGTAGTCTGGGCGTTAAATGGGTTCGGGTAGTTGGCCTCTAAAACAACGTCTGTTGGCGTGGCTTGTTGGCCCGCTTCCCCGACGGCGGTGGGTTCGGTGGCGGGCTGCTCGGCGACCAGCCGTATATCGTCGATATAAAACGTGCCGCGCAGGCTACCAACGATGCGCAGCGACTCGATGCCTTCGCCTACCGGTAGTTTGTCCAGTGGTACTTCAACAATTTGCCAGTTCCGGTCATTTATATCTAATTGGTCTAGTACACTAAACAATTGGTTTGTTCCCCCTTGAATAGGTGTATTGACTGTCACTGAAAAGGAAGGACGAAATCCTGCTTGTGTTTGGCCGGGATGTACGGAAAAGCGCAGGGCGGTGTAGCCAGCTGGGTTAATTGGTTCTTGCGGTAGCCATTCAATAGTGAAACCCGTCGCCGTTACGCGAAGTGCTGTATCGCCGGAAAATGTTGTGTCGGTTTGACCTTCTTCTAGCTTAGCACTGAACAAAGCTCCCTGATTCCAACGTAGTGAGTCGTCATACACGGCGTGGTCGCGATCGGGTAGTACGACTACAGAGCGCACGAGCTGATTGCGTTCGCCGGCTTGTTCTAGTGCGATGGTTATATTTTTGCGCCCGTTTTCTGAACCGGTAAGTATGTCTGTCTCTAGCTTGTAAGTCACATCGTCAACTTGCTCTAAGGGAAACTCTGCTGAGCCTCCAAAAGCGCTTAAGTCAGCAACGGCGCGTACGGATTGCTCGGCATCAGGCTGCCGAATAATGCGCAATGTTGAGTTTATGCGCAGCGTTTTTTCTGTTAGTAATTTTTCAGCGGGAGGATTTTCCCAAATGCCTTGCAAGGCACTGGCTTCGATGCGAAAAATTGCCTGTACAAAACGGTCACTCGTTAAGTAGAGGAACCCTTGATTGTCGGTAATTAAGCCAACAGGAGTGCCCCAAAAATCGTTGGTGTCTGGGTTGGGTCTAAATCCCGTGATAAAGTCGCCGACCCGCGCATTGGAGCCGTCGGGTTCGCTAAATACAGCGGATACTTTATAACCGAGATCGTTGCCGAGCACGCCGGCGCGAAACGCAACGAACGCAGCGTTTTTGTATTGAGGTGGAAACTGATCATGTGTGTAGAAGTGAAGTGCCATTGGTGCTAAGTGAGCGGGCACAAGCGCTACAGGACGTTCAACGCTAGCAACCAGCGCGCTGTCTTTAGCTGTGATCGGGAAAATTGAATTTTTGTACTGTGATATTGAGAAATCAACCCATTTTTGATAGCCGAAGGATAAAGGCCAGCCATGAAACGAATTTTCGGGAATGATGTTGATCCACTCTGGCGGCAGGGAAGCGCCCTCGCGGTCGTGGCCGTTGCCTGCTGCCCAGACCTGACCTGTGATGGGATGTAGGTCTATGCCGATGGCGTTGCGTAGTCCGCTGGCATAAATGCGGCGTCCAGTACCGTCAGCGTTAAATTGCAAAATGGTAGCGCGTTCTGGATCGTCTTCGCGGCACAGATCACAGCCGGAGCCCACTTGGAAGTAGAGCTTTTCGTTTTGTTCGTCAAATACGAGACTGTGTGTGATGTGCTCTGAAGCGCGTCCCATGATACCGGGTACTTTAATAAAGTTTTCACGTCCCTCATAAAAGCCATCTCCATCGGAATCGGACATTTTGTATATCATGTCGTGGTCGGCTACATATAAATGGCTCTTATAAAAAGCGATGCTATGAGGCCAGAGAAAATTATCAGCTGCGACGTAAACGCTATCAGCTTTCCCGTCACCATCTGGGTCTAAAAATGCCAGCACTTCGCTTGTGCGTTTTGGGTCGGGAGACCACTGGCTTTTTCCTCGCGTGTGCATGTTGGCGAGGTGTAAGACTCCTTTTTCGCTGAATGCCATAAAGCGGGCTTTATCAACCTTGTTGGAGAATAACTTTACCTTGAAGCCGGGCGGTAAATTAAGCGTTCGACTGGGTAATCCTTCAATTGGTGTGGGTTGTAAATGCAGGTCGACTTTTGGAGTGAGGTGAACTTCGCCGGGCGGATATTCTTTCTGTGCTACGGAAGGCGATGTCCACAAGGCCAAGGAAGGTAAAGTTATGGCTAACAGCGCAATCCACTTTTTCATGATAAGAGCTTTCTTTGTACGAAGATGTATTTATCTCAATGGCTTCCAATAGAAAAGCACTTTTGTGGCTCTCTGGATCAGTTTCGAAATACAGTTGTTCAAATTTGAGATCAAGTTTGTTATCGCTATTGCGGATCGTACTCAATGCGAAAAATGCCAGGTGTTACCAAATCGCTGCTCATGTAAAGATACCCTTCACTGTCTGTAGCTAAACCCATTGGCTGAGCCCAGTAAAAACTCTTGTCGGGATCGGGTCGGAAGCCCGTCATAAAATCGGCGATGCGGGCATTCGTACCATCTGGATTACTAAAAATAACTGAAACCTTATAACCGGGATCAAAGCTGCTACCCGTACCAGCGTGGAATGCAATAAAGGCAGCATTTTTATAGCGTTGGGGAAATTGCTCATGCGTGTAAAAGTGCAGACCCATAGGTCCTAAGTGAGCATCAACCAACACGGTTGGTCTTTGCATTTGCTTGACTAGTGCGCTGTCTTGCGCTGTGATTGGCAGCATCTCTCTTGAGTATACTGGATCAGAGAAATCAATCCAACTGCGGTAAGCATAAGCAAATGGCCAACCGTGAAAGGTATCTGGGAAAATGATGCTGACCCATTCAGGTGGAAGGCTACGCCCTTCTCGATCGTGTCCGTGTCCAGCAGCCCATAATTGGCCAGTGATGGGATGAAGATCTAGACCGACTGCGTTTCGTATTCCGCTGGCATATATACGCCTTTCAGTACCATCTGTGTTGAACTGCATTATCGTTGCACGCTCGGGATCGTCTTCACGGCAAAGGTCGCATCCAGAACCTACGTGTAAGTAGAGCTTTTCTTTTTGCTTGTCGAATAAGAGTGTGTGCGTTATGTGTTCAGATGGACGGTTCATTATGCCTGGGACGCTGATAAGCTTCTCGCGCTGTTCGTAGTATCCATCGCCGTCACCATCATACATCTTATAGATCTTGTCGTGATCAGCCACATACATATGGCCTTTGTAAAAAGCTACGCTGTGTGGCAGTTGCAAATCGTCAGCGGCAACGTAGACGCGGTCTGCTTGGCCATCCCGGTTAAAATCAGGCATAGCCAGTACGGTTGCGTCACGCCACGGATCCTTGTGCCAGTAGCCGCTACGCTGCGTGTTGAAGTTGCCTACATGCAGCACGTCGTTCTCGTCAAAGGCCATAAAACGGGCGTGATTTACTTCGCCGCTGAAAAAACGAACCTTAAATCCGGCTGGTAGATTGAGCGTACGTTTGGCCAGTCGATCAACTACAACGGGGCGCAATTCGAGATCAACCCGCGGTGTGTATTCGAACGTCCCGGGTGGATAGTCTTCGGCTAACAGAGGTTGAACTGATAACAGACAGAAGAATAGTGAAGGAAAACGCATGATCTCTTTCTGAGAAACGATAGAGAGAAAGTGTAGTTGCATACGGCAGTAGAGTGCTCACGTCATATAAACCTACTCAGGATAACCGTATCGTCCAGTATTCGCCATGGTCGTGTCCGTTTATTTAGCGACTAATCGACTTTCTATTCACTTGAAAACCGGATATGTTCTGTGATGTGGAAGATAAAGACGAACCATTTATTGCTGAAGCAGTTAAAGTACCCATTGACGGCACGCTTGACCTGCATACGTTTCAACCACGCGAACTGAAAACGCTTCTGCCCGATTATTTCCAAGCCTGCCGCGACAAAAACATCTACGATGTGCGCATCGTGCACGGCAAGGGGACAGGTGCACTGCGCCGGTCGGTACACGCGCTACTCAACCGCATGGAAGGGATTGAATCGTATCGATTGGGCGGTATGGGGGAGGGAAGTTGGGGAGCGACGCTCGTCGTGCTTAAGCGTGCCGCAGAATAGCGATTAATTGACTTACTGTGATGGTATTAGGATCGCCGAGGTCTGAAATAGCTTGGTGCCGTCGGGGCCAGGATGAGGTCTACTGCGGTTCGCCGCAACAATGCGGAGTCGAATAAACCCATGTGCTTCGGCAGGCAATTCAAACGGTAATTCGTGCGTCCCAACTTCCAGCGGGCCAAATTCGTGCAGTACAGCAGACGGTACTCCAGTGCATAGTTGACCGATTAGTTCGACTTTTTTGACAGGTTCGCTAGTCTCTAATGCGATCCGTCCACGATTCACACCGCCGTCCCGCACTTGGCCTATGCAAAAAGCGCGCAGGTTGAGCCAATGGCCTTGGGCAGCGCAGCTACGTCCGGTGCGCAGGGCAGTCAGCACATCGGTCGCACTGCGGCAGCCCGATGGAACTCTGACGAGCGAATGGTTGAATACGCCGAGGGGGTAATCTGGCTGATAACTCATCTTGTGCACGTGAAAGTCCGAGTGTGCTAGCAGAGAGAAAGAGCGCCCGGTTTCGTAGACGCGGTCCGATAGACCGCCTACGGCGCTGCCTGGATAGGCAAGTGAATCGAGAGCAGCTACCTGAACGTGCAGCTGATGGCCGTGTAGCGCTTCTATGCCAGCAACAACGCGCCCGCGATCGGCTTTTATGTAACGAGCGATGGTTTGGCTGGACCATTGGTTGGCTATTGGGTGGTTGAAGAAAAGCACTGGGCGTTCGTCGGGGGGTAGGTCCGCTAACGAGTCCAATGCGTCCTCGGGCGTAGGGTTTTTGTCCGAACCAAGACGATCGTACGTCCGTGCGAAGGCGTAGGCATTTTCTGCTTCGTTCGGCCCAGCGGGAAAAATTAAGTTGGCGTGCACGCCGAGCGGGGCGTTCCACTCCATGCCGAAGAGCACCAACTGTTTGGGCAGGAGGTTTCGCGCTTTCTCGATCATTCGGTGCTGCTCAAAGAATATCGGTTTTTGCGCGTGGTTGCTCAATGCAATAACGTCGAGGCGTTCGGAAACGCCTTCCACGTGTACTTCTACCAAGTCGTGGTCTTCGCAGTGATTGTGCAGGTCACAGCGTAGCCACTCAAACCCCTCTTTTGCAGCGTAATCGTTCATAAGAGAGATAAGATACAGCCTAATTGTTACGAAGGGGAATCCCTTGTTGAAAAAACATCTCATCAGTTAATTTTATGACTATGTCAAACAGCAGCTATTACGAATACCATCCGACTCTTCAGTTAGAGCGCCCAGTTGTTTTGGGCGGCATGCCTGGTACGCCGTACCGCGAGGTGGGTCATTATTTAACCTCGCTCACGGGGTTATCTCTAGTTGATTTGGATCGTTGGTTAGAGCATCAAGTTGGAGAATCCCTGTGGGATTTTATGCAGTCCGAGGGCGAGCATGTACTACGGCAGAAAGAGTTCGAATACCTAGATCGAGCTTTGGTCGCTGAGCCCTGCGGATTGCTCATTGTTAGCGAGGGTGCGCTTGCCCAAGCTGCTAATCGACGCAGAATTGGAGAGTCGGCCAGTCTAGTCTATTTGTCTTCTGCGCCTTCTTCCGCGTATTGGCAGGTGCGCCAGCAAATTAGTGAGCGTGGGCCGCGCTACCATCCGCACGTGCCGCAGCCCCTCACGCATTTTGACGTGTTGCGCCCGCTAATAGAGGCACTAGACCAGGCGCGGGAAGACGCCGACTTGGTATTGGCGGTGGAAAATCGCTCCGTGCAGGATTTGGTCGATGTAATCTTTGATGCCATGCCGAGTTTGCACAACGTGCGATCCGAAGAGGATGCATAACACTTTGGTGAATGAGACGTATGCCTGTTCTTTTGCTGCAGGACGGTGGTGCGCAGAAGATTGGCTACCCGTTAGAAGTCCTCGCTGGCACTGGGAAGGAGCGTGGCTGCAGGAGGAAGATCACATTCGAAACAGAGTGCCGCTCGATGCTGCTTCGGCAGCATTGCAGGGCGAAAGAGCTGGTGAGACGTATGCTAGTATGTTGCATCGGATTCCTGTGCAGTCTTCACTGCGGGTGCGTGCAGAGCTGGCTTTTGATGAGTGTATGGCGCCGTTAATTACCTTGGCTGCAGAGCCGGTTCAAGAAGGAGAAAGGGGGCGTGTATATCGCGAACACGTCGAAGTAGTTCTTTTCAATCAGGGCGTTAATGTTTGGCACCATCGATGGGCGGTCGAGCGCGGTCCTCATTGGTATCGCGCAGCATGGGCACGTTTTCCTGCCGCGGCTGGCCAGCGCTATGTGCTTGAGGTCGAGCGAGCTGGTCCGGATCTGACGGTGTGTTGCGCTGGTCATGTTCTGGGCGTGCGGCTGGCGTTGCCCGAAATCCTTTATGCGGGTATCACGGGTTGCGAGGGTACGAATCGCTTTTATCATTTTGCCATGTGGGCCGGAGAACAATAGGCATGGAGGCATTGTTAAACGCTGTAGAAGTGCGCGCGTTGGGCGCGCTTATTGAAAAAAAAATTACTACACCCGAATACTATCCCTTGACGCTGAATAGCTTGACGACGGCGTGCAACCAAAAATCTAATCGCGATCCCGTTGTATCACTGGAAGAGAAAGCCATCGTGCGCGCGTTGGAAGGCCTGCGCGAAAAGGGCTTGGCACGCCAGGTTTCGGGTGTAGATATGCGCGTGCCCAAACATTACCACCTTTTTGACGAAAAAATGTGCCTGACTTCTCCGCAGGTTGCTGCTCTGTGCGTGCTAATGCTGAGAGGTCCTCAGACCATTGGTGAGATCAGGGGTCGCAGTAGTCGCCTTTATGAGTTTGCTAATTTGGAGGAGGTCGAGCGCGTTCTAATGGAGCTGGTGGAGCGATCAGAGGGATCTCTGGTAGTGCAGCTGGCGCGCCAGCCCGGCCGTAAGGAATCGCGTTATGGGCATGTGTTTATGGGTCAGCCAGAGGAAGATGAAGCGTATGCAGAGGGGCCCGTTGATTCTGCGGCTCTTGAAGTTCGCGCAGAAGACGAGCGCATTGCCGCCTTGGAAGAGCAGGTACAGACTCTAAAGGACGAACTAGCTGACTTGCGGAATGCGTTCGCTCAATTCAGAGAACAGTTTGATTAGTGCGTTACTCAGAGAGTGGGTAAGCCCGACTCTGTTATCGGTGTTTGCGTGGAGAGATACCATTGATGATGCTGAAGACTCGGCTAAAATACTGTACGGTGGCAAAGCCCATTTTTTTCGGCGGTGCAGGTCATCTCGATAACCGTTTTCTTCAAGAGTCTGTTAGTCGTTTCCAATTGACATTTCTTTGGTGAATGTCAGAATGATTGTTCGATAGAGATCAGACTCTTATTTAGGTTTGTAGTAGCAGCGTCTCTCTGAGTTGGTCTGTTCCTGACCATTTTCCTTTTCAGCATAAGCGAGCGCCTCGTTTTTTCCCACCAGCGTTTCCAATTCAAAATTCCCGCTAATTCATGGGTTGAGCAGAGTCTTAGCTGCGCTACTCTCTACACGTTATATAACCTTATATAATTCATCCCCTGAAGGTGGATTCTGACCGCAGCTATACAAGGGTATATCGGCAGATCCCCATTTTTTCCGCGTGGTTGCATTCGTTTGAACAGGCAGACCTCAGAAGAAAAATGAGCTACATACATTCCGAACGGAGAAATTGCATCGCTGCTACGCAGTCCTCCTAATCGAACTTCAATAAACGAGCGAGCCGTGTACTTTCTGCAAATACTTTACGACACTATCTTTTGCCGCATCACCGATTCGCTCCGTCGCCAATTGGGTAACTGCGGGGACGGCGCCGTGTACGGCGATGGCGTGCGTCGCCATTTTAAACATCTCTACGTCGTTGTATCCATCGCCAAACACAGTGAGCTCGTTTAGCGATAATCCTCCGTATTCGGCCAGCAGTTGAATGCCGCGATCTTTAGTTGCGCGTGCGTCGTAAACAGTTAGCCAGACGTCGCCTAGTTTTGAGTAGCCGTTGGGAAATACGTGCACTTGCACTGAGTCTGCGCATTCGGCTATGACGGCGTCTCGTAGCGCGTCGATTTCTCCTCGGTTCATGGCAATTACCGTCAGCGCCAGCACGTGGTTACTAAGTGCGCGACGCACGTCGTCGGTCTGCGTCAGGCGCTGATCGCCGTTGCGCTTCCGATCATCGACAAACCACTGCATTCCTTCATTGTAAATGTCTCGGTAGTATATGTGATCGCGCTGGCCGTCTGTCACCGATACAAAGGGGCTGTGCCCCAGTGACTCTACGCATTCGCACAGGCGCTGTCCCTGCTCAGGCGCCAGGGCGTGCAGGGCGTGGTGGTAGCCGCTGTGCAGGTCGGAAAGCAGCGCGCCGTTGAGGTTAACCACGGGTAGGGACAAATGCACGTCGCGCAGAATTTGCCGGATAGAAACGGTACTACGCGCGGTGGCAATGCTAAATAACATCCCATCAGAAATCAGTTGATTGAGGTGGTTTTTGCTATAGGGAGACAGAGTCCCGTCGGAGCGCAACAACGTGCCATCTAGGTCGGATACGTAAAGCGGAGCTGTCGATGTATTCATGAACAGTGTTTGCTTGTCGCCTTCGATTAAATAAGTTTTATTTGCGCAGACAAATGCGTCGAGACGGCGCGCGTAAGCAAGTCCACTCATTGGCCCAACAGGAGCGTATTAGCTTTGGTCGATCCAACGTATCTGCTCAGCGATGAGCAAATGAAAGAATTCATCGTAAACGGCTTTGTCAAACTCAACACGGAGCTGTCACCTCAGGTGCATCAGCGCATCTATGAGCGCACGGAAGAGGTTTTTGAAAAAGAGGGTAATCCGGGTAATAACGTGCTGCCGCGCGTGCCTGAGCTGGGTGAAGTTTTTTCCGACCCTGTTATCGTGGGCGCGCTTAGCAGCGTGCTCGGTCCCGACTTCTCAATGCACGTACACCGCCATCCCCATGTCAACCGCGGTCCCAACGATGGCGGTGGATGGCACAAAGATAGCTATTGGGGTGCTCGCAAGGTGCGTAGCCACCGCACGCGATGGGCCATGATTTTTTACTATCCGCAGGACACTCCTTTAGAGAATGGACCAACTGGGGTTATGCCCGGGACTCACTGCTTTGAACAGAGGGCAGAAAATGAGTCGGAGGAAATCCATCTTCCCGTCACGGGCGAGGCAGGAACCTGTGCCTTGGTCCATTTTGACCTATGGCACCGTGCAATGCCCAACCATCTTCCGCGCATGCGCTATATGATGAAGTTCCAGTTTACACGCATGAACGAGCCAATGGCGCCGACGTGGAACTGCAAGGATCCGATTTGGCGGGACAAAGACGAGAATTTCATGTGGGCTAAGTTATGGGATTGGCACTGCGGTGGCGGCGCACTCCCAACCGGAAACGGTCGTCCTGTTGCGACGCTGCGCGCCGAGCTCAAAGATGCTGACCCGGCGGTGCGTTTGCGCGCCGTAAGTGAGTTAGGTTTCAAGGGCGAAGGAGCTGTAGGTGCACTGGACGATTTGTCCGCTGCGTTGCGCGACGGGCGCGAGCCCGTTCGCACCAGTGCGGCGTATGCTATGAGCGCAGTGGGTCCGGCCGCAGTGGGTCCGTTATCCGAAGCGTTGTCTGATGAGTGCGAAGACGTGCGCTTGGTCGCTGCACACGGACTTGCACAGACGGGTGCAGCAGCCGCACCGACCTTAATGGATGCATTGGAATCGAGCGAAGAGCCGGCTCGCGGTCTAGCCGCCTTTGCTCTGGGTGACATGGGGCGCGTTTCGGGTGAAGCGGCTACGCGCGGCGTTTCTGCACTGGCGGGCGACGATTCGGATTGGGTGCGCCGCAATGTCGCTGAAGCGTTGGGTATAATGGTTGGCGCATCCGATACAGCTGTTCCGGCCCTGTGTTCAATGCTTAAAGATCCGGACGGCCAAACGCGCTACGAGGCTGCTTATAGCTTGGCGCGCATGGGTGAAGACGCGGCAGCGGCTGTTCCAGCGCTGGCAGAAGCTCTGCGCGATACGGAGAATCGTTACGTTAGCGGTCACAGTGCCACCGCGCTGCAGCGTATCGGTACAGCGGAAGCTCAAACTGCGTTAATCGATTATTTGAGCGCGTCGCGCTGGTGCTCGATGACGACTAAGGAGAGCACTTTTTAGCGGACGTTACATCAAATAAAGACGGGCCGTTTCTCGGTGTATCAGAATGAGAAACGGCCCGTCTTTTATGAGCGATTGAGCTTCCACACGTCGCTCTGCATATTGTTACCGGCCACTACCCAAAGCGCGCCGTTGTGCACAAATACGCTGGCGGCATGGCGCGGTGCCCACGGCGTTTCTAGTGCGTGCCACTGGCTACCGTCTTCGGAATACCACACGTCGTTCCGGTTGGATCCGTTCCACCCTTCTAGCATCCACAGCTTGTCGTCGAAAACGGCGACTTCGTGATATTGGCGCGGTGTCCACGGCGCAGCTGGGGTATGCAAGGTCCAATCCACTCCATCGCCGCTGCTCCATACGTCGCTATAAAAAATGCGACCGGGATGCGCTGGCGTGTCGTAGAGACCGCCTCCCACTATCCATATTCGACCCCTAAAAACGGCGCTGCCGCCGATCATGCCGCGCGGTGCCCAGGCCGGCTCGTTCCGTAAAACGCGATCCCAGTGCAAGCCGTCCTCGCTGTTCCACAGGTCGCTGTAGCGCCGTTCCTCTTCGGCGGCCAGTTGTGGCACGGTTTGCCCGCCCATAATCCAAATTTTTCCGTTCATTACAACCGTGTAGTGCAGTGCGCGCGGACTCCAGGGCACCGGTGTGTGCGGATTGGCCTGAATCCAGCAGACGCCGTCCGTTGAATGCCAGACGTCGGTGTGGTAATGGCCTTGGTTCACGTCGCCGCCGACAATCCACATGCGCCCGTCGTGCACTGCGTAGCCGGCCGTATGTCTACCCTCCCAGTCCACGCATGGATCAAAGTGCTCGTCGAGAAACGTGTTAGGCTTGATTAGCGTCCAGTCTTGCCCGTCTTGAGACGACCACACTTCGTTGTTGCAAATACGCGGAAAGTGCGTCTTGTCGTCGGGATTCCAGCCACCCAATAGCCACATGCGTCCGTCGTAAACTAGTGCACCGGCTCCGTCGCGTGGGGCAAAGGGCGCGCACTCGGTTACGCAGTGCCACCTGTAGCCGACGTCGTTTGTCATGGCTTACTTATCTGTTGGACGGGCGCCGGCCTCTTTAAGCATGGCTGCAATCTGTTCGTACCCGTGTTCCAAAGCGTGTGCATAAGGTGTCTTTCTTGGCTTGTAGAAGCCGGCAAAGTTGGGGTCAGCGCCATTTTTTAACAGTAGTGCGACGCGATCGGCAAAGCCCTGTTTGGCGGCATGTTCAAGCAAGAAATTAAGCGTACCGACACTGCTTTTGCCGTCTGAAGACCAGTTGACCTGATCGCTCGCCTCGAGCCCATACGATAGTAGAATCTCGATGCAGCGGTTGCCCGGTTCGTGGCGGAACATGCGGTTGTACAGCGCTTGTCCGTCGTTGGGGCTGGCTCCTTCGTCCAGCAGCAGGCGCGCCAGTTCCTCGCTCTGTCGGTGCGGTGGCTGGTTGCCTGGGCCGCGTTCTCCCTCGCCTAGTGCGCCGGTTAGCGCGGTAAAAGTTGAGCCATATGGATGAGAGAAGTATGCGTTGGGATCGGCGCCACTGGCCAATAGGAGCTTAGCCACTTCTAGTGGATTGTGGGTAGGATCCGGGCTGTGCAGACGTGCGTAGCACAGGTAGAGCAGCGGCTCAATATGATGCGGGCCGCCGCGTTTCGATACCAAGGTGGGATCTTTTCGCAACAGGGTCTCAGCTGCCAGCATATCGCCGACAGCTGCCGCAGTAAAGATGCTAGCGCTGGACTGGCTCGGGTCTTGTTCAAGGCGGTGCTGAGCCTGCTGGTATTTTTCGGCTACGTCGCGTTCGCTATAGGTTAAACAGGCTAAATCAAGTAACTCGTCGCCGATCAAGAGAGCCCCCTTTAAATAATTTCTAAGTAGTCGCGGCTGGGCAGCGTTGGAAATGGTGTAGTGGGTAAGGTCTGGTACCAGTAAGCCACCGAGGCGATATCGTCTTGCAGGGGTAAGTAGCGTCTGTCGCTGCGCCATCCCAGTGCTTGGATGGTTACGCGCAGGTCCTGACTGAAGCGTACGGGATCGGTGATGTGCCAGCGGTAGAGGCCGAAGCGCGTTTGCGAGCGATATACCCCGTCGGGACGCAGCACCTGGGGCAGGCCCGCGTAGGGCGTATTGTATTCTTGGTACTGGCCCGTCTGCTTGTTCTCAAAGTTATAGGATCCGCAAAAGTAGTCCTCCGTTCCTGTGCCGCAGATGGTCGGGAACTCGTCGTCGCCGTCCATGAAAAATTTGATTTCCCCTTCGCCCCACCATCCTGAGTTATTGACGCCCCACGCCATGTAGGTGCCGGCATAGTGGCCGTGGCCCTCAATGCCGTCGACGATGGTGTAGACTTCTTTGTAAGGCAGTGGATTGGTGCGGCGAAACTGCGCGTGAAAGTAGGCTGCATTGTTCGCTACCGGTGCTTCCGAATAATTGATCTGATAGTAGAGATACATGTCTTCGTCGGCTATGTTTTCTAGAGTCATGCGGCAGCGCTTGGCAAAGGGCATAGACCAGTAGCAGTTAAAAGCGCTGCCGGGATTGACGCAGACAGCCAGCGAAGAAACTTGGGCATACTGTCCCCAGCCGCAGGTGAAAAAGTCGCCGATTGGGCACTCGACGGAGGGATGTTCCTGATCGTCCCAGTAGATGCGTAGGATGCTCATGCGCCAGTTTCCGGTTGGCGTCAGCCAGATTTGTTCAATGGTGCCGGGCCCTTGTATATCAGCCATGGTAAAAGTGCTGCCGGCCTCGACGACTACGGAGGGCGATACCTTCCAGCCCTGGCCCAGATCGCGTGCGGCAGCAGCGCCTGTGCCCTCGGTAGCCATGCCGCCTTTTCCCCTTTTACCGGTGAAGTTTTCCGGGCTGATTGAACGCGACTGCGCGTTGGTTAGCGTGGCTAGTTGCTGCATCATCGCGGTGTTTCCTTTCCTTAGAGGCCAGTATAGTAGCGCTCAATATTTTTGCAATAGAATTCGTATGGCAGATAGCGGCTTTTGGCCGCTAAAAAGAATCGGTACGGGCAATGTACAACACAGATGATGGGAGGTAAAGCACGGACAAGCGATCTACGTCGACCTTTTGCCCAGCGATGTGGCGGTCGATCCAGCGACGACCAACAGCGAGCCCAGAAGGGCCAGCGCATTGAGCGGTTCGGTTTCCACTTGGTCGGTAAATAGAGCGGCTAAGGCGGCCATTGCCACGGTTAGAAGCGGGGTGAGTGCGACTACGACGCCGGTGCGGGATGCCTCGAGATGACGCAAGGCTTCGGCAAAGGTCAGGTAGGAACATAACGTCAGGGCAACCGAAGCGGCAAAAAGCGTGTAGTGTGACGGAGAAAAATGGGTCAGCCCGTTTAAATCGATAAACGGTACGAGCACCGCGATTCCGGTGCCGTAGGAAACCGTCAGCAGCGCACGGCCCGAAACATAGCTGAGCAGCTGTTTTTGCGTCAGGCTAAAGGTCGACCAGAGAAATGAGGATAGGGCAATCGTTAGCAGCCCCTGTGCGTAGCGGCTGTCCATGCCGCTGAACAGTTCCCCGTAGCGTTGGTTAAAGAAAAGGGCCATGCCGATAAAGAGGCCTATAACGCCGAGAGACTGCACGCGTGCAAAGGATTCTCGAAAGATGATTAGACCACCTAGAAGCACGAACACCGGCGATAGCTGCATGACAATTTGCGCGGCGCTAGGCGGCACGGCGCGTAGGCCGGCTAGATAGAGCGCAAAATTGCCCGTCATACAGAGCGTGCATACGATTAGCAGCATGCGCGCGCCGATGCGCAGTTCAAGCAGGGGACGCAGTTCTCCGCGCTGCGCAGCTAGCGGGCCAACAATGCACAGGGCTGCTACGAAGCGACACCAGGTCAGCGTGTAAGGGTCAATATCGCTCAGCAGCACCTTGAGGATCACGGGCAGGGCGCCCCACATCAAAGCCGTTAGCAGGGCCATTACTAGCCCTAGCAGATGGTGTCCGCTCGCTACGTGTCGCTGCACGAGTTTGCGTGATCGCATCCTCCGGGGATTCGTCCCGGTTTGTAGTTCACCGAACCGTGCCCTAGCGTAACTTCAAGTACTGGTCGATGCGGTCGAGTCCAATCTCAATTTTTTCCGCGTCGAGCGCATAGGACAGCCGCACGCGATCGGGCGCGCCAAACCACTCGCCCAAATAGGTGATCACGTTGTAGCGTTCGTATAAATCCCAGACAAAATCCGTCGGATTTTCCACTTTGGGCATGACGTAGAAGGCCCCTTCGGGCTTCCACAGGTCGAGTCCTAAGTCGATCAGTCCTTGATAGATCAGGTCGCGCCGTGCCCGCCAGACCTCGAGTTGCTCTTCGATAAAAGAAGTGGGGACGCCGGTGGCGGCCAGCGCCATTTCTTGGCCGAGGATGTTGGTATTCATCGATGTGTGCGTCTTGATATCAATTGCCTCACGTACTAGGTCTTGGTCGAGCGACCACAAGTAGCCAACGCGGAAGCCGCACATGGCAAACGTCTTGGAAAAGGAGTTGATAGTTACGACGTGTGGTCCTTTGATCAGGTAGTTTTCACGCACATACATAAGGTCTTTATAAACCTCATCAGATAGCACATAAACGCCGAGCTCGCTCGTGATGGCTTCGATTTTTTTTAGAGTGTCAATTGCTTCGACGCGGCCCGTAGGATTGGAGGGCGAGTTAATTATGACCGCCTTACAGTCTTGCACTTTCTCGGCGAAGTCGTCTATATCGATTCGTCCATCAAGAGAATCAGTAAAGACGGGCTCCATGCCGGCAAAGCGCGCCATGTGGGGATAGGAATAGTAATAGGGTCGCGCCACTAGCACCCGGTTCTTTTTCCCGTTATCTCGCTGAGCGATAACGCGCAGCACTAAGTCGATGGCTTCAGAGGCTCCGTTGGTAATAACGAAGCTATCAGCAGTAGAACTAGGATACTGTCGCGCTAGGGCTTGACGAAGCTCAGTCGTTCCTTGAATAAGGCCGTATTTAAAATCTCGGTAATGTGGTAGAATCTTGTATACAGCTTCTGGCGGCGGCAGGTCGGGTTGGCCCGACCCAAAGGAGATGATGTCTTCGCCCTGAACGCCAATGAAAAGTGCTGGAGACAACTGTTCTTTGCCCATGGTATCCTTTAGTGAGTTATATAGTAAGCATACCAAAAGTACGAGTGATATCGCGCATGCACCAGTGGCAAAGCAAAGGGTATCAAGTAAATGGTCTAAGCAACTTTCTGTGTTAAAACGGCTTCACCATGACCGGTAAAACAATGATAATCGAGGGGTAGATAGAATTTCATCAACTTTGTGCTCATAAGAGCCATAATATCTACAGAACATATGATTTCCCTCCGGTCGATCAAGGCGCGGGTTTCTATGCGGTGGTGCGTCGCAATGAAGTTGAGCCGGTAGGGCCAAAGTGCTGCACGTAAAAGTCGCGGCGAGACAAACCGGAGGCGTCTCGCATCGCATAGATAGTCTCAGTAGATAGGTCCGAGGTAAAAGGCCATGTGCCGTCTAGAATGGCCGTCGTGCCGCGCGCACCGGCCAGCGCATCTTGCACGATCAACTCATGGCCGGCAAATATATCGTCGGGCAGCCTATTGGAGTCGAAAAAGCGTAGGTCGACCACTTCTTCTGGCTGTCCGCACAGCTGTCCGCCGATCGGTCGGCCAGCAAAGCAGGCAGAGTGAATGCCGGTGCGCCATGTGGGGCGCGAGTAGATGCCCACCAAGTGAGTGATCTCAACGCGTAAACCGGTTTCTTCGCGCACCTCGCGCTTGGCGGCCGTCGCTAACGATTCGCCGTCTTCAACGTGCCCACCGGGCAGACACCACACCTCGTAATCCTCGCGCTGCGTTAGCAGAACGCGTCCATCGTCGTCTCGTATAACGGCACAGGCCGTCTGCGTGGGCATAGCTAAATCTCGTCTTTTCTGAATGCGCTAACAGTCTGCCGCGCACTCTGTTCTTGCAGCACCACGGCATCTCAAGACGCATTGCGCAGCAGCGCAGCGACGTCATCCTTGTTGAAATGCTGCTCTAGTGAGGCGCCACCAGTGCTGAATAATTTCCACACTAGCGCGCACTTGCCTCCGGCATCTACCAGTTGCGCTAGCAGATCTGGCAGGTTGTTGCGCGCTGTAAAGCTATTTCCGACAAAGAGTATTCGGGTCTTCATACACATCGGATTTCTGAACCGATTTTTTTTAGGCAAGCGGTGTGAACCCTATTTTTTTACCTTGCTGTATCGATTGTTTACTACCATGTTGGCACACCTAGGCGTGACTGCAGAGCGTACTGTGAAATCATGAAACGAACCCTACATAAAATACCATTCTACCCTGTTCTATTTCTCATAAAAACCGTATTGCAAAGCGGGGGTATCTCGCCCAAGAAGATTCATGTCTTCTTTCTCTATTTTTTTAGGTATTTACTGCTTGAACCCTTCAGGTTAGCGGAACTATATATCTACCAGAAAAAAATAGCAGCTCATAAAATAAAACAATCCCCAATATTCATTCTGGGTCATTGGCGTAGCGGCACGTCCCATCTGCAGCGTATCATGCGGCTCGATCCGTGCCTGTCCACTAGCACTATTTTTCGCAGTGTATTCTCAGACAGTTATTATCTAACGGAGTTCTGGTTGAAAAGGGCACTCAATTTAATATGCAGCATGCTTAATATCCATCACTTTATTCAGCGCACGGCTATGGATTTCGATCTGCCAGCCGAATTGGACTTAGCACTCTGTTCGATGTGTAGTAAAAATAGCTATAGCTGGGGACATATACTGCCAAAAAGCTTTTTGAGGAGAGTCGATAAGCAGATTTTGCTTAGAGATGAACAGGTAGCTAATGCGTGGATCGAAGAGTACGATTATATGATCCGAAAGCTATCGTACTGGTCTAACGGCAGGCGTGTCTTGGTTAAGTCACCGGGCGATACCGCACGCATTACGCATCTTCTAAAAAAATACCCCGATTCCAAGTTCATCTTCATACACAGAGATCCAATCTCGGTCTATCATTCGAGTACGTATTTATGGAAGACCATCCAGCGGCATCTCAGTATTCACGAAGTGCAAAAAGAAGAAATTCACGATCTGATTTTAAGCACGTACCGGTTATTGTTATTAAACTATCTGGAGCAGCGCAGTGAAATTCGGGAATCTCAGCTCGTTGAAGTGCACCATGCAAGACTTCTACAAGACCCGCTCGGAGAAATGGAAAAAATATATTCGACGTTAGAATTAGGAAAGCCACCCCGAAATGAGATAGCGCATTTCTTACAAACAGCTAAGCCGTACGAACACATAAACTATTCCACGCCGGATAAACTTAAGCAAAAGCTGACATCGCGTTGGTGTTTTGCCTTTAAAGAGTGGCCTGAATAATGTACCGTCAGCGCGTTTTTACGAAGCCTTCATAGCGCGGCAAAACCTCATATTGATGGGACCATCCGGACGGAGAATCATCATCGCTCGCTTATGTATTTCTTTGTCGGACTCCAGAACAAAGTCGTAACGGCGAACGATTGACACGATCACTAATAACATTTGCATCATAGCCATATTTTGACCGATGCATACCCGATTTCCACCGCCGAAAGGTATATGGGAGAATGGGTGCCTTTTATTCTTCACCAGAAAGCGTGTTGGGTCGAAAATATTTGGATCTTTCCAAATATTTTCATTCTGATGTACGCCGTATATGTAAGGTACGACAGTTGTTCCAGCTGTTACTTTGACGTCGCATACTTGATCGTCGCCAAGGGCGACGCGATCAATCATCCAAAATGGTGGGTAGAGCCTCATGGCTTCATTTAACACACCGACGACATAATTTAACTCGCGCATTTTTTCATAGGATATTTCGTCGGTACCGAATGCCGTTTCGATCTCTTCGCGCATGGAAATAATGTGTTCGGGATGCTTGGCGAGAAGGTAAAATGTCCAGGACAAGGTATTCGAAGACGTTTCATTACCGGCCACTAGAAGTTGGAGTAATTCGACAATGATCTGCTCGTCGTCCATATATTGAGCGTCGTCTCGATATGGTGTATCGATAATCTGCTGTAGCAGGTCTAACTCCCTACCTCCACGCTGCCGCCTTTGTTGGACGTAGTTCCTGACAATCTGATCAGCTTCTCTGCGTATGGTTTGGAACTGCTCTGTTTGACCGCTGATCCTAAACCACGGGATTTTGTAGGGTTGAACTATCTGCCGTACGATAAATGCCTGGATCTGTGAAATAGCTTCTCCTAGCTCGTCGAGTTCGTTGTCCTGCATGGATCGTCCGAATAGAGACTTACCTACTGTCCGTAGCGTGAACTTCACCATGTGCTCGCGTATATCGACCGTCTGTTTCTCAGCCTCATTTGCAAAATGGGCCATAAACTGATTCAACACTTCACTTTGAAGAGGCCACAATTCCTTCAAGCGTGAACGGCGAAACCCCATGCTGAGAAAACGACGTTGTCTGAGCCAATGGTCGCCGTGACTATTTAGGAGCCCCTGACCTTGGAATTCGCCCATACGTTCGACTTGTATATCTGACTTATGGTAGTTGGCTTGGTTGTCTTTTAGGACGTGCTGTATAAATTGAGGATCGGCAGAGATAATCGTACGTCGCATCCCCCCGAAATAAAAGGTGAAGGTGGGTCCGAGTTTGCGCCGATATTTTTCTATAACTTCAATCGGATTTTGAACCATGTCTTTTGAATCGATAAAGGACTCTATTCGAGATATACGGGGCGATTTGTCGCGTTGGTTATCTGACATAATCTGCCAATCTATCTGTTAATGATACTTCGGCTTGTCATGAATCTATAAATACCTCCAACTACATCTTCTAGCGGCGGATCTTTTCTACCCCATGACGAAGCATCGCGGAATGCTCGATAATTGCGATTGTCGTAGAGCTTGAACTCCATGGCTCCGATCTTATCTGAAGAGCGCACAAGAAAGTTCAAGAGCGGTGCAAGAAGATCCTCTTTGCGGCAACGCTGCACTACCTCGGGGACGAAGTCTCCCAGTGGAAAAATGGAGAACGTTTGCCCCGTCAAATCTCCCAAGACGTCGGTTACATCCGCCATGGTTTCGTAGGTGTCTCTCGTCACGTGGAATACGTTGCCCGCACTCGCCTCGTTATTTGATATAGCGACGATATTATTGGCTGCTAGATCTGCTGGAGTGAAACTAACCTGGTTCTTTGCATTCGTACTGATACTGTTGTTGACCATGAAAGACAAAAGTCGGACGGAGATATCAAAGTTGAACCCCTCGCCGGCGACCGAGGGGGAGATCAATGCCGGCCTAAAAACTCTGGCGTTGAGCCCTTTATCCATCGTCTGTGTAACGAGATGCTCCGCAACCCATTTACTCTGACTATAGCCGAAATCGAGATGTTTCATCTCTCTATTATTGTCTGTTTCAAAGAGCGTATCTTGCACGGACCAACCAAAGACAAAGGTGGTAGAGATGTAATTGAGCATCTTGTGACGTGATGCAAGAGCGAGGCGCACGATGTTACGGGTACCGTTGACATTAGCGTCGCGCATTGATCCATAATCAAGTAGGTAATTGACCTGTGCGCCGTTGTGGTAAATCGTGTGTGTATGGTGGGCGAGAAAGCGCCACTGCTCATCGCAGAGGCCGAACTTTTCAAGGGATATATCACCACATACCGGTATAACTCGCTGGTTAAAGTGTTCTTCTATCTTTCGCGTGGCTTTGACCAAGGCGAAAGCTTTCCGCAGCCGCATCATACCGTGCTCGGGATTATCCGATCTGACGAGCACATAGATCTTTTCTTTATTTTGCTCCAACAGACTCTTTAGCAAAAACGGCCCGAAAAAACCGGTGCCCCCAGTAACCAAGATGTCTCCATTGGATCGATCGTACTTCGCGAGGTTCTCTACTGCATCGACATGGATTGTCCTTCGCACGTCTTTTTGCATCGATACGGTTTCGACGGCTTCAAACTCTTTTTGTAAAAGGGCGAAAGTACGCCGAAACCTAAATCTCGAATGCAGGGATCCGGTCCTGATATCTCTTAGAACGGCAAATAATTCGGATACCGCTATGATCTGTAAAATCCTCAGGTCGACTTGTTGAGATAGGTCTTCTAAACCTTGCTTCTCGATATGCGTTTTCAAATCGTGTCCAAACTCAGCCAGCCTCAAAGAGTCTAGACCCACTTTTCCAAGGGGCTCGCTTTCCGTGCCAGTGAGTCCATAGGTAGCAAATAAATATGTTAGGCTCTCTGCTGAGGTTGACGTTTCTCTGCTGGGTTGCGGTTGGTCGGCTTCCGTTGCAGGTTCCGCATCGCTTTGCAAGTTTTCAGTTTGGTCAATATCGACTCGATGAATTATTTCTATCGCATTGCGCAGCAGATGGTTTTTGTTCTGATATCGCATGATTTTGCCCGAACTGGTTTTGGCTATTGCTCGAGCGGGAACAAAAACAAATGAGTCCGCACTTATGCCCAGGTAATCGACGAGCTTGTTGTTGATGGAGAGGGCGTCGGGTATCGTCTTTTTATTCTTTAGGCCCGCCATCACTACCAGCGATTCACGCCCCTGGCCCTCTAGTGCAAACGCTGCTACGCATCCTTTTCTAATCGACATATTTTCTGCTACAATGGCTTCGATATCCTGCGGATAGTAGTTGAGTCCGCGAATGATAATCATATCTTTTGTCCGACCACAGACATAGACTTCTTGCTCATATACAAACCCTAAGTCTCCTGTTCGCAGCCACGTGTTACTGCTATCATCAAGGCGGGCTTCGAAAGTCTCCTTGCTCAGCTCTGATTGATTCCAATAGCCCTGGCACTTGCTTGTTCCGCTGAGCCAAATCTCTCCCACTTCCGATTCACCCGCTTCTTTGGGTTGCAGTTCTGGCGTGACGATTTTCAGGTTCGTATCGCCCAAAGGTTGCCCACAGCTTACCAAGTCGGTTGAATGTGCCGATGGTTGGTTGGGATCAGTGAGGATTACTTGATGTTTCTGTAGCGCATCAGAACGAAAGGATCGTATTTTCCGACCTCGACTGGAAACGGCAAGAGTGAATTCGGCAAGTCCATAGGCCGAGAGGAAACTGCTCGCTTTAAGGCCGTATGGTTCGAAATAATTGAAAAAGCTTTTGTAGATGATAGGATTGACCGGTTCTGCAGCTGTCATCAAGAATATCAAAGAACTCAGGTCGAGGGATTTCAGCGTTTTTTCGGGTATTTTCCCTTTTCGTAAGCAGTA
>CAXGPR010000038.1:0-30953 GCA_964011675.1 uncultured bacterium | reverse complement strand
AGCGCCCGCTGTACTGCCCGACTTTTTGGCGCAGTTCCGTAGTCGTCTTACGCCCGTTGATCGCTTGCCCAGCGGATTCGTTCCACCACGCGACGGAGAACCCATTCTCTGCCGATTCGTGCGCGACGGTGAGCAGATCGGGCCCGCTGTGAAGGCTCGGGTATATCGCACTCCCTCGGCTGCGAATTGGTCTATGCGGGGAGTGTGACCGTATTGATCTCCGTAGCAGCCGTAGTTCCAAGCGCTGGAGTCGTGGTTGCTAATACACAGTATATTAGGTCTGTCTCGCGATGGCATGCTGTGCGTATTTTTAGATTGCGTTTTGCATAGTCAGAGCGGGAGTCAATTGAAATGCCGCGCCGCATGTACAGGCAAAATATAGAATCGCGTAGTAAGAGACAACGAGGGAGCAGTGAAGATAATTCGCATTGACGTGCATCGCGTGCACGTGCCTATGAGCACGGCACCAGTCGATCCTACCGCAGCCGTTAAAGACGGCTATGTGCCGACGGAAGATTTACACAAACACATTATAGAGCTGCACACCGATGACGGTTTTGCCGGCCTTGGTGAGACGTGGAAAGGCACGCCGGACAGGGCGGTTCGCGCGGCCGCCGAATTTCTCTTGGGTAAAGATCCGACGCGTATGTCGCTGCAGTATCTCGAACTGCCGCACGATTCAACGGCCGTCAACGCTCGCGACCTGGGTGCCATGGTCGCCGTTCGACCGGTCGATCACAACCCCTCTATCCACGCGTTTGAAGTGGCTCTTGCCGATCTGGTAGGCCAGGCTCACGGCGTGCCGATCCACCAGCTATTGGGCGGTTCCGTGCGCGACCGTGTGCTGGTTCACTACTGGTCGGGACGCCTGCCGCCCGAAGCGCTGGCGCACGTAGCGCGCGAGGGACAGCAGCTGGGTTTTGGCGGCATTAAGATTAAATGTATCTTAGAAGACCCAAACGTCGAGCGCGTTCAGGCCATTTACGAGGCCTGCGGTCCAGACTTCCGCATTAGCCTCGATCCCAACCAGCGTTTTCGCTCTATGGAAGATACGCTGGCGTTGGCCGAGGCGCTGGTCGACTATCCAATCGAAGTGTTTGAAGATCCCCTGCCCAAAGACGATTTACGCGCCTACGCCGAGCTGCGCCGGCATCTGCTTATTCCGCTGGCGCTGCATATGGAGCGCCCTGATGACGTGTTACAGGCGATCCGCCTAGGAGCGGCTGATGTCTTTAATCTGCGTGGGACCATGAGCACGGTGCATCGTCTCGGCTACATGGCCGAGGTTGCCGATATGACGATATGGCGCGGCTCGGGCTTGGACCTAGGGATTCTAGATGCCTCCTATGTGCACGTGTGCGCCGCCACTCCGTCCTGCACGCTGGGCAGCGATATCATCGGCCAGTTTATGCGTGAGGACGACCTGATCGTCGAACCACTCACGTACGAAAGCGGTCACGTGCTGGTGCCGCAGGGTCCTGGGCTCGGCGTAGTGCTCGACCGGGATGCGCTGTCCCGCTATGCGGTAGAGCGCGGCGACAGCGGCATGCCAGGCACGTGGTCTGTGAGTGGTTAAGCTCCAAATCCCATGGGTCCGTTGAATCCGGCTGCTTCTGTGCTCAGACGGACAAAGCCTTCGGCATACTCACACCCTTTCATCCAGGCCGTAGACTGGGCCTCTATGGCGCGGTAGCTAGCCAGAATACCGTAGCGCTCGGCCAGACCTGGCTGGGCGTGAAAGCAGTCGAGTGCCTGACACTTGCGCTCGTAGCTGGGCGATATATCGACAAAGAAGTTGGGCACGTAGTGGGCGACGGGAGCCGTCCCTAGCGTGGTCTCGTAAAAGAGGACTTGTGGTGCGGGGCAGGGTGGGGAGCCGCCTTCAATGCCAGGTCGGAAGCAGTAGCGACTGGCCCATATGACGGCTTCGGTGGCGGCGCAGTGGTCGGGATGGAGAATGTCGTCTTTCCAGTGCGTCAATACTAGATTGGGCTGGCGATGGCGAAAGAGTTCGAGCAGCTGCTGTCGCCGCTCGGGTCCGATCAGCAGCGGGCTGTCGCCAAAGTCCAGACACTCTATTGTGGCCCCTAGCACTTGGGCTGCTTGCTGCATCTCTTCGGCGCGCAGGTTCTTGATCTCTTCTATGGATGGCTGCGGGTCGCGTGCCCACAGAGCCGGTGATTCGCAGCGCTCTCCGTAGCTGAAGTCGACGATGTGCACGCTGCTACCGGCCTCCGTAAGACGGGCGATGGTGCCGCCGGCCCGCGAACAAAAGTCGGCGGCGTGGGCGCTGAAAACTAGTACGCGGTGGTCGCCGCTGATAAGATCTCTCATGTGTACGTTCCCCTAATTCCTGGTTGTAGTAGTGCTGCTGTTCTATCGGTAGCGCTCGGGTTCGCGGTGGCCGCTGAAGGTCGAGCGCGGCGTGTCGGCCGGCCAGTAAGATCCGTCCATATCTTCTTTCCACGGCGTGCCGCACATATTGGTTAGAATATGCCACTCGGCTGCGCCGGGTTCGGGATCGGGATGAAAGAGAAAGCGCTTGAGACCGGCCTGGCGCGAGGCGTCCAGTATCTTATACAGGTCGCGCGCCGTCATGGCGTCTCCGGCGTGTGGAGCGCGTCCGGTGGACACCCAGCAGATGGTTTTGTCGGACCCGATGGCGTCTAGCGCGCGCTGCGTTTCGCCGTAGACGACCTGTGAGAAGAACTCGTCGGGAAAGCCCATTTCCATATCGAGCAAGCTGTGCACACCGGGTAGCTCAATGCCGAAGAGCGCGCGGACGACGGCCAGTCCGTCGGCTTCGCTCAGCGTGGGGTTCCAGTCGAGCAGCCGCTGCACCCAGCGTGCAACCGTGCCATAGAGGCCGTCAAAGCCGCGGTGCCAGTAGTAGTGTTTGGGAAAGACGTAGTCAAAGAGCCGGCCCATCTCGACGTAGTCCTGGCAGGTCAACGAAGAAAAGGCCGCCGTGCGCGGGATGCCGCCCAGCTCCACTTTTCGATTCAGTTTGGGCATCTGTTCGGCTAGGCCTTCTATGTAGCCGAGCGCCAGCTGCCGGCGCGCCCGCAGCCAGTAGATCACGTCCTCGTTGATATCGAAGAGCTGCATGCCGGCCAGCGTGCCGGCCGCCGCCTGATAGCGCACGGCCGCTGGCGTCAGGCCGTGCAGGCTGGTGCGCAGATGATCGATACCGCTCTGTAATTGTCCCAAGTCAAAGCCCAGAGCGGTAAAGCGCTCCTCGCTGCCGGGTCGAATTTCCAGCAGCTCACCGCCGTGGTGAAAGGCTAGCTCGTAGTGCTGTTCGCCAGGGCCGTCCTGCACGATGCCGTGTGCTTGGGGTAGGGCGTTCATGGTGTCTTGGATGCGCGCAGCGTAGGATATGACGCCGTGCGGATCGTCTTCGATGGGCAGGCTGCTGCCGCCGCCGCCGGCGTAAAAGGTCATAATATGCCAACCGCGCGAGGCCGCATCGTCGAGCATGGCCTGAAACTTCTGCTCTTTTTTGGGATCACGCGGACCCTCTGCTGGCGGCGCGATCCCAAAGGATTTGTACACCGCTGGATCGGAGTGAAAAGTGGGTAGATTCTCACCGTTTTCACCTATAAAGCGCAGATAGCCAACAACGATACCGCGCACGCCGCCTGCCTCCCAAGCGTCAAAAGTCCGCTTGTAGTCGTCTAGGTAGCGTTCAAGGGGGTCGTGCACAAAAATCCAGGCTTCCATATCGATCTCCTGAGGTTGGTATCTCTCGTGCGTTAGAGGTCGCTCGTGACAGCAAGCATAATGCACGGGACCCGCGTTATCAATGCGCGAGAGATCGCGGTTGGCCTTTGCTCTGGTCAAATCTATATTGTCTCTGCATCTATTGCGCATCTGCGTGGTTGAGCCGCTGCTGATTGCGCAGGCGGTTGGTCGAGCACACGTTTCGTATCGATGGAGAGAGTATGATCGGTGATCCATTTGCGCTGTGGGTTTTTGGCGATGCGCACGTCGGGACTGACCTAGCGCGTGCTAATCGTTCCAGCCTAGCCGATGCCCTACGTACGTCAGAACAGAGCGGTGACGTTGGAGGACCGCCGTTCCACTGGGATATTGCCATCGACATCGGCGATATGTCGGGCGGACAGGATGTACCCGACGACGAAGAGGGGCGCGAAGTCGTGCGGCAATTTTCCGCTCTGGAAAGACATCGGCGCGAAGATGTTTACAGTATCTGCGGCAATCACGATCGCAGCGGTCTGTCGGAGCCGCCGGCCTGGTGGTGGCAGAAATGGATTGATCCGATGGGTGCCCATACGGCGTACTCCGGTGTCGACGCCAGCCGCCGTCCTTATCCGACGACCGGGACGTGGGAGCGCTACAGATTTACCGTCGGCAACGTGCTCTTTTTACTCATGAGCGATATCAACGAGCCGTCACAGACGGTTGGACGCGGCACGCTAGGCGGCAATCCGGCCGGCGTAGTGACGGGCGAGACCTTTGCTTGGTGGAGGGAGCAGGTTGAGACTCACCCTGATCACATCATCGTTTCAGCACATCACTACATGCTTAAGAATACGACCGTGGCCTCTGGAGATTGGGAGGGGGTAAAGCGAGATGCCGACGGTCATTGGCAGAGTCATTACCACGGCTATAAGCCGCAGGGTGCGCCGATCGGCGCGTCGTACTTGTACTTTGTAGACAGCCAACCCGATTCGGGCGCGTTCGAA
This sequence comes from uncultured bacterium, assembly GCA_964011675.1. Lineage (GTDB taxonomy): Bacteria > Latescibacterota > UBA2968 > UBA8231 > UBA8231. Next base: position 26,244 of record CAXGPR010000038.1, on the reverse strand, counting down.
CAGTATTTGGAGTCGCATCCCGGTTCGATAGATTTATGGTTGGGTGGTCATACCCACACTCATCCAGATGATACGCACGGTGGCAAGTCACACGTCGAAACAAAATGGGGCGGAACGCACTTTATCAACGCGGCGTGCCTGAGTCGCTACCACGGGCCGGAGAATGTGCCCAAGAGCCGTCTCCTCACCTTTGTGGAGGGCAGCGATATCGTGCGCGTGCAGTGCTATATGCACAGCGATGAATTTCTTCCGCAGGGCTGGTATGATCGCGCTGAGCGCACGCTTAAGCTGACTCGTCCTTTTCGCCGAGAGCAACCCTGAGAGCATGGTGCTGCGATGTTAGAATCTCTTTTTTTAATGCGGATTGTTCACGCTGAACTCGTTGATTTTTGCACGCGCTGTTTGCGCGCTGTGCATGCGCAGGGATGATGCTGAACTGATGGCTAAACTGCTTTTTGATACCGAAGCCTGGGGTATTTACACGCACGGCACGGCTTATTTGCGCCGCTATGTGCGGCTCATGCGCGACGTCGACGTCAACGGACCTTTTTAAACGCTCGTGTATACACTTACCGAAAGACTGTAAAGGGAGCACTACTTATGGCGATGACTACCATGCGCGACGTGCAGTATTACGTCGATACAACGTCACTGCTAAACGACCCAGAAGCACTGCGCCAGCGCGCGCGCCAAGACGGTTGTCTTTTTTTTAAGGGCTTGTTGCCCCAAAGCGACGTGCTCGACGTACGCCGACAGGTACTCGACGTCTGCGCACGGCACGGTTGGCTTGCACAGGATAAAGATTTGATGGAGGGTATTGTGCACGCAGAACGCACGGTGATTGAGTCGAGCGACCCGCGCTGGAAGTCCTTTTACTGCGACGTGCTTAAACTGCGCGCTTTCCACGCGCTCGCGCTACACAGAGCAATTATAAATGCCTTAGGTGTGCTTTTTGGCGAAGCGGTTTTACCGCACAGTCGTAATATTTGCCGGGCTATGTTTCCGCAGACGCAGATGCATTCTACGCCGCCACATCAGGATTATTTTTACATTGGTGGTAGCGACGAGACGTGGACGGCATGGATTCCCTTGGGTGACTGTCCAGCTGAGTTGGGTTCGATAGCCGTGGCTCGCGGTATGCACGAGGTGGGTTTTATACGCGACGTGCACGAGGCACAGGGAGCCGGCGGCCGCGCCGTCGATGTGGGAGAAGAGGCTGGGTGGTTTGGCGGCGATTTCCAATGCGGCGACGTGCTTTTTGTGCATAGTCTAGCTGTTCATCAGGGCCGCGACAACGAGACGAAAGATCGTCTGCGCCTGTCGGTAGACTATCGCTACCAGCCGCAGAGCCATTCCGTGCGGGCAGACTCGTTGCTGCCTCATATGGGCTGGCAAAATTGGGAGGAAATCTATGCGGATTGGGACGCTGGTGATCCGCTGCGCTACTACTGGCAGGCGTGGGATCTAAATGTGCAGGAAAGCTAGTCCCAAACGGGCCAGTTAGTTTCTTGCAGATTCGTCCAGGTTCGTTCAAATGTTTCGCTACCGTCGTCTTCCCATTCACGCAGGCGCACGCCGGGCGCAAAGGATTCGTCGACCCCTTGCTTCATCAGGTCTTCGGCCTGCTGCAGATTGCGGTAGTAGTGCTGGACGCCACCGGGAAGTTCTACGATAGAGACGTGGCGTGGCCACTGCACTGCTTGGGTCTTCTGGTAACGGGAAACGGCATCCTCGTCGAGTTCGATGCCGAGGCCGGGTCCCTCGGGAACGCGCATAAATCCCCGCTGCACGTCTAGCGGCTGCGCTATGAGATCGTCTTCGTATGCGTGGCTAGCGGTTACGCCTGGGAGCGTTGCCGTGTGCATGACGGCGCCCATCTGACTGGCGAAGGCGCTCGTAATACCTGTGCCGACGTATTGCAAGAGGATTGGCGTATTGGCCGCGGCAAAGGCCCACGAAGCGGCCAACGCATTGCGGATGTTTTCATGACTGCACAGCGCTCCTTCAAAGTCGCCTGCGCGCAGGCCAAGCCACGGCCCGGACGGCTGGCGCGAGGGGCCATCGAAAATCGTGCTTACGCCGTGCATGTAAAAAGGAATGCGGATCTCACTGTGCAAGCGCTGCCATCCCCCCACGTCATAGGCGAAAATGGGTTCCTCGACCCCTTTGACTACTGGTATGCCTTCTAGTGCGCGCAGCACGGGTAGCGCCTTCTCTACGCTGATCAGTGCTCCGTTAAAGTCAAACTCAATGCGGAAGTCGTCCGGAGCGACCTGCTGCATGGCTTCGGCTTGTTCGACTACGTCGTAAAATGCACGCGCTTTGCACTTGAGCCCGCGATAGCCGCGTTCGGCGGCGACCTCCACTTCGCGCGCCGAGTCTTCCGGCGACATGCAGGGCATCCACCAACCCATGCTTACCCACTTTCTGCGCTGCTGGCCCATTAGCTTCCAAGCGGGTTGCCCCAGGTGTTTACCCATCAGGTCGTAGCAGGCCATATCGAGGTTAAATGGCCCCGTGCCCATGACGTGATCAAAGGGGTCGCTGCCCAAATAGGGCTCCAAATGCGTTTGTTCAAAGGGTGGCCCAACGCGTTCCCCTAGCCCGATTAGGCCGGTGTCTGTGTGGAACCTATACAGCGTTAGCTCTTCTGTCATGGCAAAGTGATAAAACGCTTTGCGGATGCGCTCTTCATAAGGCACGCGCAGTGCAATGGTTTCGATATCGACAATCTTCATGAGGGGACCTCTTGGCTAAGGGAGTGCGTGGCGACTGCGTTCAGTATACGCAGCGAGGAGGTCGGAAGTTACTGGATCTGACAGCGTGGACAGTAGTACAGCCGGCGGCTGTTGACGCTGATTTTCTCTATCGTCTCACCGCATTCGTAGCAGCTATTACCTTCTCTATCGAATACCCAGTGCCGACTCTGGCCAAAGGTGCGTCCAGTGCGGCGCAGGGCTTTGTAGCTGTCTAAGTCGTTGGTCACGCCCTGCGTATCGTAGGACTGCTGCGTCAGGACAAGCGTATGCTCACCGAGGGCTTGCCGTGCGCTGACGCAGACGTCACCCAGTCGACGCAGGGGATGGACGCGTGCGCAAAATAAGATTTCACTGCGCAGGTAGTTGCCCAAGCCGGCTAGAAAACTTTGGTCCAGCAGGAGCGAACCGAGCTGTCGACCTTGGAACTGCGGCTCGGCGTAGCGCGTGGCGATAGTTTGGTCTGTCGTCGCCTCGTCGAGCACGTCCGGTCCTAGCTTGCTGATAAAGGAGTGAGACTCAACCTCTCCAGCTCTGAGCACTTCAATTTCGGAAGCTGAGTATAGCAGACAGGCGTGTCGACGGGTGTGCAGCGCGAGGCGCAGCTGTCGGTTGGTCTGGAGTTCTTCTCCGTGATCGACTACGAACCAACGGCCATAAAGCTGGTTGTGTGAATAGATAGCCAGGTCTCTCAACTCTGTTAGCAGTGCCTTACCGCGCGGCCGCACCCGTTTGACCTTGCGTCCGCACAGGACCGATTCCCACGGCTTGAGATGGTTGAATGCAAAGAATACCTCAACCAGCTTTTGGCCGACTAGCGCCGTGGCCAATTCGTCAGCGATCTGCTTGATTTCAGGTCCCTCCGGCATTCACTCCTCCCATTCCAGCGCTTTGCCCTCGAGTGCGGCGGCTAGTAGCGCACGCGTATAGTCTTTTTGTGGGTCGTCAAACAACTGTTCTGTAGGGCCGCTCTCGACGACGAGACCTTCTTTCATGACGATTACTTCACTTGCCATGGCACGAACGACTTTCAGGTCGTGGCTGATAAACAAATAGGCTAATTTGTGCTTGCGTTGTAAGCTGAGTAAGAGTTCGATAATTTGCGCCTGAACGGTTTTGTCCAACGCGCTAGTCGGCTCGTCCAGCACGACAAAGCGCGGTTCCAGTATCATGGCACGCGCAATGGCAATGCGCTGGCGTTGGCCCCCAGAGAATTCGTGTGGAAAGCGATCCATGCTCGAGGCGTCTAGGCCAACTTCGCGCAGGCTGTCAGCCACGTGCTGGCGTCGCTCTGTGTGGGTAGCGCCGATGCCATGAACTAGTAAGCCTTCCTCGATTATTTGAAAAGCTGACATGCGCGGGCTTAGGCTGGAGAAAGGATCTTGAAATACAATCTGCAACTGGCGGCGTAGCGGTCGCACGTCTTTTTCTTTCAAACCTTGGATATCTCTTCCTCCGAATTGAATCGAACCGCTACTAGGTATGAGTCGCAGTAATGCCTGTCCTAGAGTGCTTTTGCCTGAGCCTGACTCGCCGACGACGCCCAGCGTCTGCCCGGCGCGAACTTGTAATGAAATACCGTCGACAGCTTTTACATGCCCAACCGTACGGCGCAGCAGGCCGCGTAGAATGGGAAAGTGTACCTTGAGGTCGTGCGTTTCTATGACGACGTGTGTTTGTTCATCGATAACTGGTGGATCGCCGTGGGGTTCCGAATTTATAAGCAATTTTGTGTAGCTGTGCTGCGGTGCGCTGAACAAGGTATGAGTAACGTTGTGTTCGACTATGTGTCCGTCTTTCATGACATAGACGCGATCGGCTATGTGGCGAACGATGCCCAAATCGTGAGTGATTAGTAGAATCGACATGCCCAACTGTTTCTGTAGGTCCTTCAGTAATTTCAGAATCTGCGCCTGCACTGTTACATCGAGTGCGGTAGTAGGTTCGTCGGCGATGAGCAGGTCGGGTTCGTTGGCTAGCGCCATGGCAATCATTACGCGTTGTCGCTGACCTCCTGATAACTGATGTGGCCAAGCGTCTAGTCGTTTTTCTACGTCAGGTAAACCAACTTTCTTCAGAAGCTCTATCGTACGTGAACGAGCTTTATTTTTATCGAGTCCACGGTGAAGAATAAGAGTTTCGTTGATTTGCTTTTCGATGGAGTGCAGAGGGTTGAGAGAAGTCATGGGTTCTTGAAAAACCATAGATATTCGTCCACCGCGTAATGCACGCAATTGATCTTTGTGGACACCCAGTAGTTCCTGTCCGTCAAATAGTATGCTACCGTGTGGATGGCTGGCACGCGGGTAAGGCAGTAATTGTAAAATAGATAGTGCTGTAACAGATTTCCCTGATCCTGACTCACCAACTAAAGCAACGGTTTGACCTTCCTCTATACGTAAAGATGCGTTATGAACAGCGTCGATTTTACTCTCCTCCATATAAAATCGAACGCCTAAGTTATCTATTTCAAGAAGACTCATGCGTTATCCTCGGAGGATGCAAAATTTTTACGCGAGTCAAATGCGTCACGTACAGCTTCACCCATAAAAACCAACAGAGATAGCATAATGGCTAAAGTGAAGAAAGCCGAAAAGCCTAACCACGGAGCTTGCAAGTTATTCTTGCCTTGTTTAAGTAATTCTCCTAGAGATGGTGATCCAGGAGGCAAACCAAAACCGAGAAAGTCTAAAGAGGTTAAAACTCCTACTGAGCCAGTAAGTATAAAGGGCATGAAGGTGAGAGCCGAAACCATAGCGTTAGGTAATACGTGTCGCCACATGATTTTAGCATCACTTTGACCTAGGGCGCGTGCTGCTTTTACGAAGTCGAAATTGCGCGCGCGCAGGAATTCAGCACGCACCACGCCTACCAAGTCCATCCAACGAAACAATAACAAGAGTCCGAGTAGCCACCAGAAGTTAGGTTCGACAATGCTTGCCAGAATTATGAGTAGATACAAAGTTGGCAACCCCTGCCATACTTCTATGAAACGTTGAAAAAGAAGATCAATCCAACCACCAAAGTAGCCTTGAATCGCACCAGCAGTCATACCGACAATAGTGCTACATACGGTTAGAAGAACTCCGAACAGCAGTGATATACGGTAGCCATACAAGAGGCGTGCGGCGACGTCGCGTGCTTGGTCGTCAGTACCTAATATGTTGTCTCCATCAGGAGGCGAAGGTGCGGGTTGTTTCAAGTTGTAATTGACTGTGTCGTAATGATACGGAATTGGAGGCCATATAATCCATCCATTTTCTTCGATGAGCTCTCGCACGAATGGGTCTCGATATTCGGCTTCTGTTTCAAAATCACCGCCAAATGTTGTCTCAGAGTAAGTGAATATTACTGGGTAGTAAAGCTGGTTTTTGTATTGAATTAATAGAGGCCTGTCGTTAGCTATGAATTCAGCTGGCAGACTGCAGAAAAATAGTGTAAAAAAAATCCACGTACTCCAATATCCCCTTCGATTTTGGTAAAAGCTAGCTAATCGGCGTTGGTTGAGGCGCGAAAAAGAGAAGTTTAGCAGTTGTTTTTTTTTTGACATTGGGTTCAACATTACCGCCTAAAATAGTGACATTTTTACGTAGTCATCGGTTTTCTCTGCTGTTAAAATCGATGCGTCGGTCAATTAGTGTGTAAGTCATGTCTCCGATGAGTTGCATGACAAGTCCAAGCAATGTGAAGAAGTAAAGCGTAGCAAACATTACTGGATAGTCACGTCCGATAGCTGCTTCGTAACCTAGCAAACCGAGGCCGTCCAATGAGAAAATAATTTCTGTTAGCATTGATCCCGTAAAGAAAATGTTTACAAAAGCGCCTGGAAATCCAGCAATTACTATGAGCATAGCATTACGGAAAACATGCCCGTAAAGTATGCGACCTTCTGTTAAACCTTTAGCCCGTGCTGTGACAACATACAGTTTATTTATCTCGTCTAAAAATGAGTTTTTTGTTAATAAAGTCAGGCTAGCAAAACCACTTATAAGCATGGCACTAATTGGCAAAAACAGATGCCAAAAATAGTCAATGACTTTTTCAAAATAACTCATACCTTCCCAATTTGTAGAAGTTAGTCCGCGCAAAGGAAACCAGTCTAGGTAATGTCCACCAGCAAAAACAACGATTAGAAATATAGCAAAGAGAAAGCCAGGAATTGCATAGCCCACGATAATTATAGACGAAGTCCATACGTCAAATTGCGAGCCATCGCGTACGGCTTTTTTTATACCGAGAGGAATAGAAATGCAATAAACAAAAAGCGTTGTCCATAAGCCTAGAGAAATTGACACAGGCATTTTTTCGCGCACTAAATCTACTACCTTCTGATCGCGATAGAAGCTTTCGCCGAAGTCAAATCGAAGATATGAACGAATCATTTTTAGGAAACGTTCGTGCATCGGTTTGTCGAAACCATACATGCGCTCCAGGTCTGCAATTAGTTCGGGGTCAAGTCCCTGCGCCCCGCGATACTTGCCGTTTAACTGACTGTTCTGGTTTGAATCCATCGTTTCACTCATGCCGGAGCCACTTATGCGTTCAGTTGCATCTGTGCTGAAACCTTGAATCATAGCTATTGTTTGTTCAACGGGACCGCCGGGAGCTGCTTGTATGATGAGAAAGTTGATGGTCATAATGCCAAGCAAAGTCGGTATGATAAACAGCAAACGGCGTAATAAGTAAGTGCCCATTTTTTAAGGGGCCTCGTGTTCTAATAGTGCTGCTTTTTCTGAATCATACCACCAAGTATCCGGCAAGAAATAATATGATCCTGCATAGGGCGCTATTTTTTCAGGTTTGCCAAACTTGTTCCAATGTATGATGCGAAAGCTTCTTGTATGCCAGTGTGGGATGACGTAATGGCCCCACAGGAGTACACGGTCGAGTGCTCGCGTATAAGCTACTAACTCTTGGCGATTGGGAGCTGTAATAATTTTTTCTACTAGTTCGTCGACTACAGGATCACTGATACCAGATAGGTTACTACCGCCACGCTCTTCAGCAGAAGTAGTTGTCCAATAGTTGCGTTGTTCGTTGCCCGGACTGTGGCTTTGTCCACGTGTTCCAACGATCATGTCGTAATCGTAATCTTGTATGCGGTTTTGATACTGAGAACTGTCAACGATACGGATTGCAGTTTCAATCCCAAGAATCTTCATATTGGAAATCATGGGGTTGACTATACGCTCCCATGACGCTTGAGCAAGAAGAACTTCTATTTTTAAAGCTTCGCCGGTTTTCTCGTTGCGTAAGACGTTGTCGATGACTTTCCAACCGGCTTCTTCTAACATCCGTTTGGCTGTGCGTAAATTGGCACGCAGATTGCCAGTGCCGTCTGTTTTAGGGACCTTATATTGTGTCGTGAACACTTCATCAGGTACTCTGTTACGATAGGGCTCTAATATTTCTAATTCGCGACCTTTTGGTAAGCTAGTGGATGCCAATTCGCTGTTAGAGAAATAACTTTGTGTGCGCGTGTAAGAATCGTAAAATAAGTTTTTGTTTGTCCATTCAAAATCAAAGGCATAAGATAGAGCGCGGCGTACAGCAGGGTCGGCGAATTTTGTGCGTCGCGTATTGAACCAGAATGCTTGCATACCTGTAGGATGTTCGTGTGGAATAGTATCTTTGATCATGCGCCCGTCTTTAAGCGCTTTTGTCTCATAAGCGGTTGCCCATTCTTTGGATATGTTCTCGCTCCGATAGTCAAACTCACCCGCTTTCAGCGCTTCAATTGTGACAGTTTGGTCTCTGTACACATCAATATTAATGCGATCGAAATTATAGCGCCCCTTATTTACAGGTAAGTCTTTTCCCCAGTAGTCATTTACACGCTCGTAAGTTATGAAACGCCCTGCTTCAACAGCAGTAATTCGATAAGGACCGCTACCTAATGGTAGCTCCAAAGATGTCTCGCCGAACTCACGGTCTTTCCAGTAGTGCTTAGGCAAAACAGTTAACTGGCCGACGATGAATGGGAGTTCGCGGTTTGTTTCTTCACCGAACACAAATCTCACTCTGTATTTATCTATCTGTTCCACTTTCTCGACAGAAGCATAGTAGGAGCGGAAGTAAGGATGCCCTTCCTCCATCATGACATTGAAGCTAAATACAACGTCTTCTGATGTGATTGGCTCTCCATCATGCCAACGTGCTTGGGGGTTAAGTGTGTATATTGCCCAACTTTGGTCGTTTGATACTTCAATACTTTGTGTTAATAAGCCATATTCTGAAGCCACTTCGTCAGCAGCACTTTTCATTAGCGTGTCATAAATAAGGCCGATGCCGGGTGCCTTTAAGCCCTTCATAATGAAAGGATTGAGGCTATCGAAAGTTCCTGTGCTAGACAAGCGAATTTCTCCGCCTTTAGGTGCATTGGGATTGGTATAGTCAAAATGCGTAAAGTCGGGTCCATACTTTAGTGAACCATGTAGTGAGTAGCCGTGACTGAGAAAATTATCTGCCGATACGAAAGTTGGTAAGGATAAAGCTATGGCTAGCAGAAATCGCATGTGGCCTCCGATAAAGGTGATATTATCAGTTTAATATAGATTATACTCATAAATTTATGTTACTGGTTTACGCTCCACCACCACGTGTCGGGAAATCCTGTGCCGTTACGCGGTGGTTTGGGCGGTCGGCTAAATGTGTTCCAGTAAGCTAGCCGATGGGAACGGCTGTGCGAGCCGGGAATAACGTAATAGCCCCACAGCAGCACGCGGTCGAGCGCGCGCGTGAGGGCGACCTGTGTTGGTCTATCGGGTGCGGCGATTTGTCGTTCGATCAGTTCGTCTACGACGGGGTCCGCGATGCCGGCGTAGTTGCGACTGCCCGGTGTTTGGGCCGCTGTACTGGACCAGAAATTGCGCTGCTCGTTGCCTGGACTCAGCGTCTGGCGCCAGGAGGCGACGATGACGTCATAGTCAAACGACTGCACGCGATTTTGGTATTGGGCTGCGTCGACGGTCCTCACCGCTGCGGCAATTCCTAGGCGATCAAGATTCTGAATTACGGGTCCGAGCACCCGTTCGTAAGACGAAGAGGCCAACAGAAACTCAATGCGCATGGGCTCGCCCGTTTTAACATGGGTCAGCGTGCCGTCTTGGATGCGCCAACCGGCTTCCTGTAAAAGCTTTTTCGCCGTGCGCAGCAGGCTTCGGTTGTTACCCGAACCGTCCGTCTTGGGAGGGTTGTAGGCCTCGGTGAAGACTTCCTCGGGCACGCGACCTCGGTAACCGTTTAGTATGTTCAACTCGAGGCCGGAGGGCAGACCGGAAGATCCCAACTCCGAGTTGCCCCAGTAGCTGCGACTGCGCGTGAAAAGGTCGTAATAGAGATGTTGGTTGGTCCACTCAAAGTCAAAGGCGTAAGCAAGTGCACTGCGCACGGCCCGGTCGGCAAATTGTGGCCGGCGCGTGTTTAAACAGAAGCCTTCCATGCCCCGAATAAGCTCATGTGGGATCGATTCTTTAACTAGGCGCCCTTCCCGTATGGGGTCGAAGTCCCTGTAGCCGGTGGCCCATTCTTTGGAGTTGTTTAGCCAGCGCACGTCGTATTCTCCCGATTTAAAGGCCTCAACGGCGACCGTGGCATCGCGGTAGTACTCGTATCGGATTTGGTCAAAATTATGCCGCCCTTTGTGCACGGGCAGATCTTGTCCCCAGTAATCTTCGACGCGCTCGTAGGTGATAGAACGGCCCGGTTCAAGCGCGGTTATGCGATAGGGTCCGCTTCCCAGAGGAGGCTCAAGCGTCGTTGCAGTGAAGTCCCGTTTTTCCCAATAGTGGGCTGGTAGCACGCGGAGTTGTCCGATAATGAGCGGCATCTCTCGGTTGGTGTCTGCTCGAAAAGAAAACTTCACGCGTCGTGCATCTAGTGCTTCGATTGCCGTGACGTCGGAGTAGAAGCTGCGGTAAAATGGGATGCCCCACTCCACCAGTGCGTTAAAGCTAAAAACGACGTCTTGGGCCGTAACGGGTTCCCCGTCGTGCCAGCGTGCCTCCTCGCGGAGTTCGAATAAGACCCAAGAGCGGTCTTCGGGCATCTGCATGCGGGCTGCGAGCTGACCATACTCGGTGAAGGGCTCGTCCTGTGATTTGGTGCACAGGCGGTTGTAAATTAGCAGGGATCCAGCGGCGGAAACCCCTTTCAGTATGAAAGGATTCAAGTTGTCGTAGGTTCCGATGGCGGCCAGGCGTATGGCGCCGCCCTTGGGCGCTTCGGGATTGACATAGTCAAAGTGCTCGAAGTCGGCACTGTAACGCGGCGCCCCGTATAGGGTGAGTGCGTGAGTTGTCTGTATGGTAGGATCGCTGGCGTGTGCCGCGGTGACGAGCAACACAAAGAAGAGAGAGAGGGGCATGCGATATCTTTCCAGGTAAAGGCTGAATACTGGTCGTGCGCACAACGCCTAGGCGTCTAGGAGAACGCCATAGACGATACGCGCCTGAGACCTAATGCGCAAACGGACTGAATTTGTTGCATGGGAGCACGCGGGAGCATCGGACGGAGATCTCGCGTTACAAAGTGGCCACATACTGTGTGGGTATACGGCTCATGGGAGCAATACTATGAGTATGGCGTGGGGTTGCCTTTGGGCTTAGATCCTTCCACACGCCTTAGGAACTCTCTTTTCCCCACATTTTTGCATATATATCTTGCACATATATATAGAACGTGCGCGTCCGCGTGCGCGAATAAAATAAGAAACGGTGAAAATATACTGTAAAAAACATACTCATTTATTATCATATATACATGTGCTTGTTGTACACACAAGATATCTACATGGCTCTCATATCGATTCTGAAGCGATCAAACGATAACAGGTCTTTGGGAGTGGATGATGGATAGTGAAGGTCTGCAGGAGCTATTTTAGGGCGTTAAACAGGCAATAACGGGCATTAGAGAGATAAAGAGTATGAGAAAAGATCTAAAGTGCTGGGACCAGTACCCAGACTTCCTCACCGTGCGTCAGGCGCAGGAACTGCTCAACGTGGGGCGTGCGACGATTTATCGCTGGATTGAGATGGGGAAGCTGCCGGGGGCGATTCAGTTTGGCGACACGTGGCGCGTCAGCCGAGAAATGCTCAAGCGTTACGTAGAAGGACACATAACTCGCTGAGGGTAACCAGGGTAGAGATTGTCGCTAGGCTACTCGGTCGATCTGTTGGCCGGTCTGCGCCGTGTTGGGTGCGGCAGCGGGAATAGATTCGATTAGTCTGATAGCAGCTTCGGTTTGTGTGTCGAGCCCCTTCTTAAATGTACGCACAGATAGCGCGTTTTTAAGTTGGGCGTCCTGCATGCTTGTGCCCAGATTGACGAGTGATTCGGTCGAACCGCTTATGGAATCCATAATATGCTTTCTGACAAGGGATCTAAATTCCCTACTTGTCTTATCGGCACGCGGAGTCTTTTTCTGTAGTGGGTGTTTCGGCTCTGATGGATTCAGAGCGAGTTCTTACTCTCCATGCTGGGCTACATATTGATTGAGCAACAGACCGTCCGTGTCGTTGAGAGAAAGAACTATTTGCCCCGTCGGGGTGTCGATAGAAACGACGCCAAAGTTGTTTTGGGTGAAGGTAGACCCGATGCGAAACGGCCCGTCTTCTTCCTCGCGCAAGACGCCTCTGTTAAGCGGGCTAGCGGTGATTTCTAGCACGCGTCTTCCCCCATCCGTTTCGGCGGCGTATAGTGCGCCGCGATGGCGGTCTCCTGAGAGAATGACGAGATCTTCAATGCTGTACTCGTCCAGCAGATTGAGCAGGCGCTGGCGTTCACTTGGCATATTCTTCCACCCTTCCCAGCCATGGCCAACGGCGATAAACTGCACGGACGACACTAAGAGGCGATAGTCGGCTGGCGTCGCAAAGTGCGCTTCGAGCCACGTCCACTGCGCTGCACCTAGCATTGTTGCTTTGGGATCATCGGTGGGGACATAGCGCTCCTTGCCCGGCTCCCGACTGTCGGTCTCTTTTAGATCCGATCGAAAATAGCGCGTGTCAAGGTAGATAATTTGGACTTCAGCACCGTCTAATTTTAGCCGTTGCTGAAAGTATACACCGGGGTGCTGACGGCGTTCGTCGCCTGGCGGCACTTGCCAAAAATCCAAGAAAATTTGCTCTGCGGCTTTTTTGTGTTTCCAGTTGCGGCCTCCGTCGTTAGTTCCGTAGTCATGGTCGTCCCAAACGGCCTCAATGGGAAACGATAAGTGCTGGGAAGCCAACAGTCCGCCTAAGTCATTATACGCCAAGCGCATGCGGGTTACGTCATCTCGGTAAATGTCGGCGTATGCATTGTCGCCTACCATGAGAAACAGGTCGGGTTGGGCGCTTTTGATCGCCTCAAAGATCGGCGCGTCTTCCTCCTGGTTTAGGCACGAACCGAAGGCCAGCTGGAGGTGCGTCTGGTTTTTCAAATGGGTGTAAGAGCGATGCAACAAGGGCGGTTGAGGCCTGGTCTGCTCGTCGTTATCTTGGCCGAACTGATACGATGCTATGGCGATAACAGCCGATAAAAGGAAGAATATGTTCACGTAAGTTCGCACTTTTGAGATATTCGCGTACCAATATGGGACAATACACAGGACAATATTTGCTAGTGGTATTATAGGTGAAATTGTGCGTATTAAAAGGCTTTTTTTGCTACAATTTGTTACAAATAGTATTATCTTGGCCACTAAATTTTATCTCATAAAGATAAATGATATTTTTGCATTAAGTCCTTTTTGGGGACCATTTTTGGTTATGCTCTCTTGTGGGGTGGTTATGAGGATTGTAGGCCAAGCACCCACGGCCTCCCTTCTATGTACGGTCAATCCCATGAACAACGCGGCTCAAAATCCCATCATTGACAAAGGTCAAATATCTCACGCATAAGCATTTGTAATTCCTGGTCTCTTCTGAGCGCTTGCATGCCATAGGCTGCAGGCGTGTAGGCGGTTCTGTGGAGACAGGGCAAGTTATCTTCTCTGGCCAACGCGCGCTTCATGTGATAGTATTGAGCGAGTGTAAAAAGTCCGTACGATATGAGAGGAGAGGCCATGCTGTTCGACCAGACATACAGCAATGCAGTGAGTCCGTGCATATGAAGCTGAGCATTACGACTCTGGGCTGTCCCAATTGGAGCCTAAACGAGATCATAGCCCGCTGTAGCGCTTACGGTTTGGATGGCATTGACTTCCGTGGTATACGGGACGTGCTCGACGTAACGCAGCTGTCGGATTTTACCACCGAAGTTGGTCTGACGCGTCGAAAGATTGAAGATGCAGGGTTGTGCGTTTCGGGCATCAGTTCCAGCATTCGCGTTTGTGTGCCTGAAAAATTAGAAGAAAACCTCGATGAAGCGCGGCGGACCATAGCAGCGGCGTCCGCTTTAGACTGTCAACAAGTGCGCGTATTTGGCGGTGGTGACAGCGGGATGCATTCAAAAAAATCCTTAGCAGATATCGGATGCAATACCGTCGAGCACATACTAAAACTGGACGGTGCACGCCAAGTGCGGTGGGTTTTTGAAACGCACGATGAGTGGATTCGCGCTGCTGACTGCGCGTTGTTGCTAGACCGCATTGGTGATCCGGCTTTCGGCGTACTATGGGACATGGGTCACACGGCGCGCGTTGGTGGTGAAACGCCTGCACAGTCCTACGCTGCCGTCGGGCCGCGGACTTTTTATACGCACGTCAAAGATGCCGTCCATGATGTTAATCATTCGCAGGCGATGGAAGATGGCTGGCGATACGTCGCACCGGGCACAGGTCAGTTGCCTCTATCCGATGCGATTGCTCTGCTGAAAGAGAATGGCTACGATGGTTGGATTATGTTCGAGCATGAAAAGCGCTGGCATCCCGAGCTTGAGGAACCAGAGATCATTTTTCCACAATTTGTGGGCTGGGCGCAGCCGTTGATAGGATAGACTGATGCAAACCGAATTTCCCGAAGCGGCGCTCCACGTGCCGACGATCTTACTGCCAAGAGAAGACGTGCCCCTGACATCGTGGGCCGTTATCGCCTGCGACCAGTACACGTCGGAGCCCGAGTATTGGGAAAGGGTGGAAAAGCGTATCGGCCAGGCGTCGTCTACGCTGTCGCTTATCTTTCCTGAGGTACATTTAGAGACTGCCGATCGTGATGCAGTAGTCGATTCCATTAACGCGTGCATGGAAGAGTATGCAGAAGGTGGCGTGTTGCGCGAGCTGCCGCCAGGATTTGTTTCAGTAGAGCGCACTATGAAGCGCGGGGTCGTCAGGCGCGGCTTAATGGTAGCCCTCGATTTGGAGCACTACGACTACCGAGACGGGGCGCAAGAGTTGATTCGGACTACGGAGGGCACAGTGCTAGGCCGCCTGCCGCCGCGCATTGAAGTGCGTCAGCGTGCGCGCATTGAAGTGCCGCACATCATGGTTTTAATTGATGACCCGAAGCGCACGGTTATCGAACCCCTTTTCGCCGAGGAACGTCCATCTGTTTACGACGGTGAGCTCATGTTAGACGGCGGCCACGTACGCGGTTTTCACATCGGTGATGCAGCTTCCATTCAGCATGTTGCCACTAGCCTGGCTGCGCTCAAGCGGGGCGAGCCTTCTTTTCTCTATGCCATGGGAGATGGAAACCATTCGTTCGCAACGGCCAAAGCCGTGTGGGAACAGATTAAAGCCGAAGCTCCTAGCCCAGATAGCGTGCTTGACCATCCGGCGCGCTATGCGCTAGTGGAGTTAGTTAACATCCACGACGAGGGCCTAGAATTTGAACCCATCCACCGCATCGTTTTCGGCGTTGATGTCGAGGAACTGATGGTTGCGGCTGCCTCGTTTTTTGCCGCGCAAGACTTTAGCTGGGCCTTCCGTGGAGACGATAATGATGTGGATGAACAAGCGTCCGGTCACACCATCGGTTTTTGCAGCGGTCAGCGGCGTGGCTGGATGCGGATTGGCGATCCCAACATACAGTTGGTAGCAGGTGCGCTGCAGGAGTTTATAGATAATTTTATCGAAGGTTATCCGCTGGCCAAGGTCGACTATATACACGGTGAAGCGTCGCTGGAGAAACTTGCGACTACGCCGCAGGGCACAGGTTTTTATCTACCGGCGCTGGATAAGTATGACTTTTTTCAAACGATTGCGTTGGAGGGGGCTCTGCCACGTAAGACGTTCTCGCTAGGTGAAGCGGAAGAGAAACGATACTACGTGGAATGCAGACGCATTGTACTGTGAGCCTACAATCTTTTTTAAAAGAGTGATTCACTTTACGTAATCGTAAGAAATATTGCACCTGATATAGTCGATCGGTCCATCAACAAACACTGCTTCAGTATGTAGGCGTTGATCTATAAAAAGGGCTTCAGACCCTTTAGAAAAGCGCATCTTTTTGTTCGTACGATACCAGCGTGGCCAGTGGATCATAGCGATCATAGGCCGCGCTGTTTTTGTGTAGTTGGGCATGCCGCAGTGCCACAGGCGCATATCGCGAACCAACAGGCTGCCCGCTGGTACACTCGGCTGCAGTGGCTGGACTTGTGCGCGTACGCTTTCTATTACTTCATCAGGTATTTTAATATCTCCATTGCTCATGGTGTGCGTGGTGTTGAGGTGGGTGCCAGGCCACAACTCGGTGCTGCCGTTTTCTGCCGTCATATCTACTACCGGTACGTTTAATACGAGCGCGTGTGCTGGATGCGCTTTTTGTAGTCCGGTCCACAGGTGCCCAATGTCGCCATGCAGCGGTTGGCGATTGTCGTTGGGCAGGCAGCAGTTGCCGCTGTAAAAGGCATTTTTGACCCCATCGCCTAGTAGGGCATGCGTGACGTCGATGGCAAAGGCGTTCACTAATACGTCGCGATACAGGTAGGGTGGGAAGGGTGGGGGATCCTGCTGCAGATGGCCGGTTTTAAACTGATAGGGAACTTGATCGAGCGCTGCTATCTTTACTGCGTCTGCCAGCATGCGTTCGCGCAGCATTGCTATGTGCGCTGGATCAATGGCGTCGTGCAGTATGACAAAGCCCTCTTCGCGCACGGCGCGTACGGCCATCGCTAGACGTGCATCCTCGAGATGGCCGTGCGCCCTCTCCATTTCTGTTATTGTTAGCTCGGTCACTTTCGGCCCCTACTTTTGTTTGCCAATCCAGCTCATACCCTCGCCGCGCACGAGGAAAGATCGCTCGTCCCAGACGCCGGGGCGCGTGACGGGTATGACGCCTTCTTCAACCGCCACGTCCAACGGATTGGCGCGCGTCTGTAGCGGGAAGCGCACACGTTCGTGCACGCGGGCCGACTCGTACACGGCCATCATGATTTCCGTAGCGGCACGTCCGTGTTCGGCCTTGCCGTAGTAGTCTTCAAAATCGCCCTCAATCCAGCGGCAAATTCCGTAGGCTTGGTCGACAAAGGCGTTGCCGTAGCCGTGCTCAGACTTGTCCGTGGGTTCAAATACGCTCCAGCCGTTTGAAGCGGCGTTCATATAGCGCAGGCTGTTGTCGTTCACGACGATCATACCCTCTTCCCCGTATATATGGGCACCCACTTCGTACGTGTCGTTCATCTCGTTTTCAATTACGCCTTCAATGCCGCCCTCATAGCCGATGATGCCGGCGCAGCGGTCTTCGACTCGGTGTCCGAACACGTAGTGATCGGTATGGCGTTCTACCGAGCCCATGACCCATTCGACTTTGGGATCGCCCAGCGCGTAAAGTTGAAAATCGATGCAGTGCGTGCCGGTGTTCATCATGCCTGCGCGGATGGCCGACCAGAGTCGCTTGGGTTTTCCGATGGCGCCGTCAGTAATCATGCGTCTGGCCTCGCGCCACGACGAGTAAAAGCGGCGCTGATGGCCGATGGCCAGCTTTACATCGTTGCGCTGTGCTGCAATGATCATGGCATCTGCTTCTCCCAGGGAAATGGCCATCGGTTTCTCACATAGAACGGCCTTGGGGTGTCGCGCGCAGGCGGCGATGCTCATCTCGGCGTGCTGCGGATCCCACGAGCACACGCTGATGATGTCGAGGTCCTCCTTGTCGAGCATCTCTCGGTAGTCGAGATATTGGGTCTTAACGTTAAAGTCGCTGGCGTAGCTAGAGAGCGCTTCTGGGTGGGCGTCGGCAATAGCGACGATTTCGGTGTGTTCGCACTCGGCCCAGCCGCGGCCGTGTTCGCGCGCGATGCGGCCAGAGGCAATTACGCCAACGCGATATGTAGCTGCCATGGTGTTGTTCCTTTACTCTGAAGTGGCATATTTATCTGTCGGGCGCCAATAAGTACGATAAAAAGCGTCTCTGTGCAAGCTTGCTAGCGGGTCGATTTTACACCTTGTTATGGGCACTTACCCCAACAGAGGAGGGCCTAGTTTGACGCCAGAAGAAAAATTTATGTTCGACCTTGAGGGATACCTAGTGGTCAAGGGCGTGCTGAATCAAGACGAAGTAGACGAGGTTAACGCGTTGGCCGACAGGGCTTGGCCTGGCGCATACGACGAGCGGGGCATTCGACGCGTTAGCGACGTGTCCCGGTGGGGCGCGGCGACACAGCGGCTCATGGACCATCCCGGCATCGTACCCTATCTGGCGGAACTACTAGGTCCCTACGTGCGGATTGACCACGACTACAGCATTTTTATGCAAAAGGGCGGCAGCGCAGGCCGTCTGCACGGAGGACCTGCCATGCAGGGAGGCGTTAAAGCGGCCGATCACTGGTACCGCTATCACGACGGCGTTATGCGCAATGGACTGACGGTTTTCACATACTGCCTGAGCCACGCCGGGCCGGGCGACGGGGGCTTTGGCTGCGTGCCCGGCTCTCACAAAAGCAACCTTACCGACTGTATTCCCGACGACGTGCGCCAATGGGGTCGCCGACCCCAATACGTGCGTCAGGTCGAAGCGGAAGCGGGCGATGTCATTATTTTCACCGAGGCGTTGGTGCATGGCACCGTGCCTTGGACGGCAGCCTACGAGCGGCGCTCCCTGCTCTATAAGTATAGTCCGGGCCATTCCTCGTGGTCGCAGAGCTACTACGACGCCGACGCCTACCCCGACGCGACGGAGCAGCAGCGCCGTCTAATGGCGCCGCCGTCTATTGGCGGGCGCGAAGAGACTTTTCAGGACTAGGCTGCTACGTCCGATCCCATACACTGCACGGAGACGGAGAGAAGTAGAATGAAAATTCGCGATATCGACACTCTGATGATCAACTCACCCGGACGTAAGTGGACCATTGTCCGCGTCTTTACCGACGAGGGACTGGTCGGTCTCGGGGAGGCCACGTATTCGAACAAAGAGCCGATCGTGGCGTCTGCCGTCGACAATATGAAGCAGGAACTGGTCGGCGAAGATCCGGCGCGCATTGAGTATTTGTGGCATAAGATCTACCGCCTTTCCACCGTCAGCGGTATTTGGCGCATGGCCGGCCCAGTGTGGATGAGCGCGCTCAGCGGTATCGATCAGGCGCTGTGGGATATCAAGGGTAAAGCTGCAGGGCTACCGGTAGTCGATTTGCTGGGCGGTAAATTCCGCGATGGCGTCGAAGTGTATACGCATTTCAGCGGCCAGACGCCCGAGGCCTGTGCGGCGATGGCCAAGGGAATCGTTGAACAAGGACACAGCGCCCTTAAAAGCGGCGCGCTGTCGAGCAGTGGCTACAGCTTTGATCCCTACGAAGACGACGGCGCTCCGAGTGCGACAGCCGAAATGTTTGCCGCCGTGCGCAAAGCCGTTGGGCCCGACGTCAAGCTATTGATCGACTGCCATGGCCGCTTTACGGTAGCTAACTGCATACGTTTGGCTCGTGCCCTTGAGCCGTATGACCTCTTTGCCTTTGAAGACCCAGTACCGCCCGACGACTTGGGCGCGTACCCCAAAGTGCGTCACGCCATATCGATACCGGTCATGGGCAGCGAACGGCTCAATAACAAGAGCCAGTTCCGCCAGCTCCTAGATCTGGATGGAGTGGATATTGCCCAACCCGATCTCATGTATGCAGGGGGCATTACAGAAGTGAAAAAGATTGCTGCTATAGCCGATACATTCCACGTGCCCATCTCTCCGCACAATACAAAGGGCCCCGTGGGGATTGTCGCAGCGGCACACCTGATGGCGTCCGTCCCCAACGTGGCGCCGATGGAACTGGTGACGGGTATTGACTGGCGCGACGAAATTATTACCAAGTCCCTAAATATCGAAGGAGGTCGCGTCTATTTACCGGAGGGACCGGGTTGGGGCATTGAACTGGATATGGACGGCGTGGAGAAGCACCGTTGGTTTCCGGGTGATCCGCGTTAAGATCGTGCGCAGGCCTCGAGCAATTCGATAGCGGCCTGTGCGAAGGTGTGCATATTATCTGCTCGGTCCGTGCTTTCAGTCTGCAGCGTGAGGGCTTTTTCGCAGTGGCCCACAACGGCGATGCAGGTATGGCCGGGGGGATCTCCATAGCGATTGCCGGTCGGCCCGGCTGCCCCCGTTTCTCCGATACCCCAATCGGCCCCGAGGCGCGTGCGCACTGACTGGGCCAGCGCCAAGGCATGCGCCTCGGTGGCGGCGCGGTTCGCCTGCATTTCCTCTTCGGATAAGTCAACCAAGATCGTCTTGGACTGGCTCGTGTATACGATGCCGCCTCCCTTGAAGTAGCTGGAGGCACCCGGCACGGCCAGCAGGGCGGCAGATATTAAACCGCCGGAAGACGACTCAGCTACGGCAACTGTCTGATTTTTTTCTTTGAGTACTGCGCCTACAGATAATGCTGTTTTTCCTATACTTATCATGGGTTGCTCGTGTGCTTTTTAGTTTGCAGACTGCCATAATTTTTAGTTACTGAATCGATAATTCATGCGTGTGTTCGGTGCAACAAGCTAATAAGCTCATTATCGAATATCAAGCGCGTTAAATTTCTGAAATATCTCCTGCGCTAAGTATTGCTCATTTGTAACAAAAAAAACCTCTTTTGAGTAACACAGTTTTCTTTATAATATTATCACCGATCTAGTTTACCTCGTTAGGTTTACTTGTACTTGACTGCAATGTGGATAGCGTGTTTTAAATCCCACGGCAAATGAGTTTTGATGGAGCGAAGTTTAGTCCTTGCATGGGCCTTGTTACTTGCACCGATCTCTTTAATGCTGACGCCGGCTTCTGTTGAGTCTAAAGAGATATTTCTCGTGGGCTCGGCGGATAGACCTTGGAGCGAATTTGGTACTACCCCTGGCGGCGTTATTGCGTACGTAGAGGCGTTGGGTGACGTGCGTGACTTGGTAGACGAGCCCGTATTCGTCGACGTGCCCGACTCGCTGAGTGGTTGGCTTATGCCTCTGCGACTCAGTGCGGAATTCAATATTTCCTCCGACGTGCTCGAGCGCGGTGGAAGTATTGACGTGCCCATCCTAGCGCGGAGTGAAGTGGATCCGGCCGAATTAGAGGGCGTGCTCAATGGCGACCACGCTGTAGCTTACGACCGCAAGTTTGTCGCCGGGCGCATCGTGCGCAACAATGGTATCACGATTCGCCTTGATCTGGGGGCACGCTTCGGCGTGGACCGGATTGTTTTTTATCCTAGAATGACTGAGCAATTTCCCTTCGTAAGCGACTATCTACGCGGTTATGAGATCTATCTGAACGACGGTCAGCCTCAGAATCTCTTTGCTAGCGGCCAGCCAATTTTTACTTCGCCGATACTGCGCGAACCGGACAATCGTCAGGCTCGTGTGGACGTGGGTATTGAGGCGCAGTTTGTGCGCTATTTAGAGCTGAAATCCATATCGCCCCTCGGTTTTGAAATTGACGAAATAGAAGTGTATGGCCGCGGTTTCGTACCAACGGCCCGCTATGTTTCAGATGTCCTCGACCTAGGCGAAGATGTGGTCTGGGGACAAATCAATTGGAACGAGATACTCGCCGGTAACGCCAGTGATTCCGAGCTTGATATTCGCGTGCGCAGCGGCAGCGATACGACGCCCGACATATACTATCGCACCGTATCGGTCGATGGTGTCAGCCAGTTGTTGCCGACTAATAGCAACGGGGATACGCTGACCGAGGCTAGCTATATGCGACTGAAAGAGAATGAACGCGGTCCCATACGCGTCGACATCGCCAACTGGAGCCAGTGGCAGCTGGCCGGCAACGGCGTAGAGCTCAACGTGCCGGCACCGCGCCGATACTTCCAGTTTAGCATTGATTTCACGAACCGCGATTTAACGGCGAGCAGGGCAGTGGCGGATTTGGGTTTTGAGTATGAAAAACCACCCGTCGATAAAATTATCGCTGAGATTGGACCCGCTCAGACGCAGGTAGGGGAGGAGACCACGTTCACCTACTTTGCGCGTGTGGTAAATGCTACTGGGCGAACGGGTTTCAGCCGGTTTGAAGTGGAAACGCCTGCCCGCGTAGCGGCCGTGCGATCGGTTCAAATATTTGATGCGCAGGGCGGTTTACTGGAGTCAGCCGACTTTTCTGCGGTTGATTTGGACGCGTTGCCCGCCATTGCCGGCGCGCTGTCTATCGAAGAGGTAGCGGGCAATCGTTTCGCACTGGGTTTGCCCCAAGTTAGCGCCGATGGGGCTCTGCTCAAGATTGTTTTTGATGCGGCCGTTTTTCGCTACGGCACTCGTTTTCAGGGGCGCGCATTTGCCGATGCCAACACGGCGATTCCCCTACAGACAGAGGGGGGCAATGCCACGGCAGATCTGCAAACCGACGAACTTTTGGTGCGGGTTACGGTAGGTTCGCAGGTGGCTGGGGCACTTAGCGTTGTGCCGCAATTGTTTACGCCCAACGGCGACGGCATTAACGACGCGGTACAGATCAGTTACACCGTGCTCCACCTGTTGGAGCCTTCGCCTGCTGCCGTGAGGGTCTACGATCTGGCCGGCCGCGTCGTGCGCCAATTTGATGCCGTGCAGGTGCAAAACGGGCGCAGCGAGTTACGCTGGGATGGCAAAGGCGATGGCGGCCAACAGCTGCCTCCGGGTACATACATAGTGCAGGTAGAAATTCGCTCAGACAGTAGCACGGAAAGCCGCGCACATAGCGTGGTAATAGCCTACTGAGCGCTGTTAGCATGGAGGAATAATTGAACACTCGATCACTTTTTTATACGCTGGCCGTACTGTGGCTGGCCGCGACGACACAGCCGATGTTCGCTCAGGATACCGGCGCGCGCTTGGGCTCCGTGAAGCGGGGCGGACGAGTCGATTTTTCTCCCAAAGGTCCCGGTGTGCTTTTTGACGCGCTGGACCCGGCCGTCAAGAAATGGTACGTGCCGCAGGAGCTTTACAATGAGTACCGTTGGATGCAGTGGGAGTATACCAACTATGCCCGCGAAAATTACCAGCGCTACGTCAATACGTCGCAAGAAGGCGATTACTTCTACGACATATACGGCAACTTTGTCACGCGCGGTTGGCTGGTGTACGACTGGCAGCAAAATCGTCCTCAGCAGTTTGGTAGCGGCATCCTTAAGACCAACCGTTATAACACCTGGTTCGATAAGCTGATCATCGCATCCGACAGCAAGGGGCAGTACCACTACAGCTTGACTATCGGAGACGCGATTCGCACCACATTGACGCCCATGACCTTTTCCAAACCGGGCTTTAACGGTGTGCAGTGGGATTTTGCCGCCGACAAATACTCGGCCACGATGCTATTGGCCCGACCCAGTCGTCCCGGCATTGCTACTTCGCTCGATATACCCGACCAGAAGACGAGCGCCACCAATCTACTGGGCGGACGCAGCATCGTACACGTTGGTGATTTTGTCGAAGTCGGTGCCACTTATCTGACGGCATTTCAGACGCAGACGCTGTTGGAAGACTTTAGCGGCAACCCCTTTAGCGGCGGTGCCCTGACGACGGATCAAAATGCACTGCCCATTTCGCGCATCATTATTCGTTTAGCCGACGACTCGCCCCAAGATGGCATTGGCGGTGCGGCCTTATTTGACGATGAAATCATCATAAAAGACACAGACGGTAATGTCTATCGCGGCGGCGAGATTAACTTCGAGCCGATTCGCGAGGGCGGTTTTCAGCGGGTAGGTTATATATCGGCTGATGGCGATGAGCGCATTACGCTGACCTACGATTTTACCGACCCGGCTTATATTGGTCCCGATCCATCGGTGATTGAAGAAGTCTCTTTCGAGCTGGTGCTGTCCAACGACTATCGGGTGGAAGTCACTTCTGATCGCCAGACTAATATCGATTCGCAGCCGGTTTTTTTACTGGTGGAGCGAGCGGAAGGGAATATTCGCGACAACTCGAATCAGCGCTTGCTGCAGTTTGACTACGGCTTGCCCACGGCGAACGTCATTTTTGGCTTTACGCTGGAAGCAAATCAAGTATGGGGCTTTGATTTTTACGGTGAGTACGACTTTAATCGCCAATATCGTCAGTACCCCAACGTCAATCTCAATGACCATCACAAGGCGGTTAAGAAAGCCGATGCGTGGATGTTCAACTTGTCGCGGATCGACGACCCGTTTTTTGCTTTTCTCGAAGCATACAGCATGGACGACGCCTATTCTACGCGCACCTACTTGGCTGGAACGCTGCGTCAGGACGAGATCGACTACGAGGACGAAGCATTTTACGTGTATGAATTTGTCGACGACAACGACGATCAAGACCGGCGTCCCGACTGGACCCGCTTTGGCCAGCCGCTAGTCGACAACGCCGTATTTCCCGGTTTGGATGAGAACAACGACTTCATATCAGACTTCAACCAGAACGATACGGAAGATCGCGAGAACTTCGTGCCTGACTACGAAGAGCCTTTTTTGCGCTACCACTCAGATCGACCGGAGTTTTTGTTCGGCATCGACATGAACAACAACGGTTGGATCGACCGCTTCGAAAACGATGAAGAGCCGGACTATCCTTATGGACGCGATCTCCGTGGTCGTAACTTGTATGCTGGCGTAATGGTTTCGCCAGAGGCCAAGTTGACGGTGGGTTGGTTGGATGAAGAACTGATATCCGGTGACGGACGAAACCGGAGTGCGTACTTGCTTTTTACTTATGAGCGTGACATGGCTGACATAGGTCGGGTGCGCTTTTATGAAAATGTTCGTTTGGTTGAAGACACTATCCCAGATAACCTCTTTCAGTGGGTGCAACCGCCCAACTCGCGCGGCACACACCAGCGAATATTTGATCCGCTACCTGCCAGGGACACATGGATCAACACTACGTATGCACAGGTTGACTATCGCGGATTATCGCATTTAAACATCGTAAACAAGTTTAAATACGAGGTGTATAGGCAGCGCGAAGAATTTAGTGATTTACGTGAAACTTCTAGCTTTCTCGGACTCATAAACAAAGCGGATTACACTTTCGAAATGGGGCAGGTAGAAATTGAACCTCGCATTAAGAGTGAATATTTGCGTCAACGTCCCTTCAGCAAACGTGATCCCAAGCGGAGCGAACTGACAGAGACCTTGTTTCTAATTGCTCGTTTTCCCCTATTGCGCCATACTCTGATTGAAGTAGGGTTAGAATTTTCGCATTTCGAGCAGTTTCGTGACAAAAGTGGAATACCGCTACACCGTGCATTAGAACCCGATTCGAATAGCCGTATACTGGCAGTTCAGTTTGCTAATGCTGGCGATTATCTTGGTTATAAATTGCATCTGCAAACGGGTATGCGGCTACAGAAGCAAACGTTTGAAAACTTACCTTCCAGTACGACTAGTACGATATTTATGACTGCTTATGCGGGATTGGAAAGATAACTGTAGAGCGGCTCATGCGTTGACACACAATTGTCAAGCAAGATTCACTTTGAATCGCTCAGACAATACACTAAGTTCTAAGCGAAATTAGGTTTGCAATATTGTAGGCCTTGTCGTGCTTTTTTCTCACTCGTTATGCTCTCACTGAGAGCAATCTAAAAAGGAGTTTGTATGAGGAAGTTCAGCGCATTTTTAGGTGCTGCGCTTGTTGCAGCTCTGTCTGTTGGGCCAGTAGATGGTCATCAGGGGGAAATGAAGTTCATGTTTCAGTTTCCTGATCACTTAGTTCCCACGCTAGACGGTGATATGTCTGACTGGGATATCGTCAGCGAAGTGTATCAAATCCAAGGCGAAACGATGTTTAACCAGTTTGGTGCCCCAATGGATTTGAGCGATTTTAACGCTAAGCTGATGTGGGGTTATAACCTCAGCGCCAACAAGGCTTATTTTGGTGCTTGGGTGAGTGATGATATGCTTAATGATACAGAAAAGTGGTCGACGACCACCGACTGGGATCACACGGGTGGACGTTTTCGCGGCTTTGATCAAGGCGATGAATTTGAAGCGCGCTGGGCTAGCGCTCAGGCTCAACGTTACGATGTTGCAGCCCCTGTCTTCAGCTCTTCAGGTTATTACACACGCATCATTGACGGCTCGAAGGCATGGGCAGGGACGGATCCTTATCTCACGTGGGGCGGTCAATTCTTGCGTGGTGACGTAAATACTTTTGAGCCAGCTGAGATGTTCACAGAGTATGCTATGGTGCCTTTTG
>CAXGPR010000037.1:0-31904 GCA_964011675.1 uncultured bacterium | reverse complement strand
GCGTCGAATACGTCTTGTTAACGGGGGTTGCCCGTATCCTTACCATTACGTTGCTGCAACATCAGAGGTTTATGAGGTAGAAAACAGTGCTTTGCCGCTAGGACTTCGCTCTGGATCAGAATATGTGGGCGTCGATTGTGAGTTGGCAATTGGGGACCGGATCGTATTTTGCTCGGATGGCATTATCGAAGCAGGTAATGCCGATGGCCAACTATTCGGTTTTGAGCGAACGCGTTTGACCGTCGAGCAATTAGCTAAACAGGGTCTAAGTGCGGCGAGTATGGTTGATGCTATCTTAGCTGATGTTGATGCTTTCTGTGAAGGAAATGAGCAAGAAGACGATCAAACAATAGTCGTGATTGAAGCGACCTTGTGATCCATAGTTACGTCATATTTTTCAAAAAATAAATAATTAATTGTTATACCCGTAAAATAGAGATTGAAATTGAGTAATCCAAGCAACGATTTCGAAACAAGAAGGCAACTGCTACAGATGCAGATGCTATATGAAATAGGTTTGGAAATAAATGGATCTTTGGATCTGACTCAAGTAATTGAAGAGATACTTAATCGAGCTATTGTTATGGTTGATGCTCGGATTGGTTTACTGGTTATAAGTGATAACGAAAGAGCAAAAATAGTAGGCCAGGTGGGTGTTGAAGATGACCTAAGTACGATTATAGAACTGCCGGAAGTTACAAATGCTTGGAAACAAGAAAAGCTTAGTCAACATGTTGTAGATATATCATCGGGCAAACATATCTGTATAGTTCCTCTTGTAAGTAGGGGTGAAACGGGCGGATTACTGATTTTCTTTGATAAAGAGAAAAGAAACAATACTGTAGGACCATTTGAAGAACAGGATGAATCCCTACTGCAATCTTTTGCTTATCAAGCCGGTGCATCTTTGCATAACGCACGTTTATACGAAAGCCTTGATACTGCATATGAAGAACTGAAAGCTGCGCAGCTTAAACTTGCTCAAATGGAGCAACTGCGAGCTTTGGGCGAATTGGGTGCGCAAGTTGCCCACGCCATGAACCATACCCTTGGTATAATCGCAGGTCATGCCGACATGTATCTTAGCTTTGGTCGTGATCCTGAAAATACAATGAAGACCATATTAAACACAGCGGAAAGTGGTCAAGGTGTTATGGAGCGTCTCCAAAAGTTTATACGATTAAACGTTGGAAAAAAGAGGGTTCTGGTAGACATAGGTCAGTTAATAGAAGAAAGTGTAAGCGACATCAAAGCGCTTTGGTTGGGACGGCATGGTGAGAACGTCTCGCACGTAGACTGGATGATTGATTTAGATAAGGTTTCCGAGACCTATGCCAATCCCACTGATATTAAAGAGGTGATAAGCAATATCACTCTTAACGCGCTTGAGGCTATGCCAAGTGGTGGGCGGTTGGAAATAAGATGTTACGAAGAAAAAGAATTCATCAATATAGTCTTAATTGATACAGGTATTGGTATGAACGAAGAAACCCAGAAAAATATCTTTGCTCCTTTCTTTTCTACTAATGACGATTGGGGAACTGGCTTAGGACTAGCGATTTCTTACCGTATTGTTGCTGACCATAATGGAGAGATTGAAGTATCAAGCAGTGTTGATGAGGGAAGTTGTTTTACCGTGCGATTGCCGATAAATATAGAATTACAGAATAACTTGGAAGAGCATGATGACTCAACAGATATTGATAGTTGAGAATGATCCTCATTGGGCTCATATGCTTGATGAGGTATCTTCAAGTTTGGGTTATTCGACGTGCCGAGTTAGCTTGGCAAGAGACGCAGTAAATATGCTCACTAAAACAAATATATCGCTCATAATAGTTGATATTTTACTGCCAAGCTTGAAAGGTCACTTATTACTTCGTCAGTTGCGCAAAAATAGCGTGGCAATACCTGTTATCGTCGTAGCAGGATACATTACTCCTGAGGTGGCGGAATCTCTAGTAGATTCGCGTGTTAGCGATATTATAGTTAAGTCTAATTTCAGGGTAAAAAGATTATCAAGTGCGATTTCAACAGCTCTCAAGAACATCTAGTTGAAGGTGCAAAATGCGAGTTAGTATAGAAAAAGTAGATGCGGTTAAGTCAATAGTTTTGTATCAATAAGATTACTGTTATTTGACGTTTGAATTCAATCGCATAGGAGATTTCATGGCTGATGTAGATAATAATGTGGACCTTAGCATTCCGATGCAGCCGGACATGGAGGTAATCGCTACTTCGGTTGCTGAGTCCATGGGTGTATTTATGGGCCTTGAAGAAAACAAGGTTGATGAAGTTAAGATTGCCATAGTTGAAGCATGCATAAATGCTTTTGAACATAGCAAGAGCGAAGAGCGACGTATTGACGTGTCGTTCAGCATAGACGATTCGGCTTTGACTATAAATATAAACGACGGCGGATCTGGTTTTGATATGGACGAGGCGATGGCTAAAATTGCTGAGAAAAGAAGTGAGGGAATCGGTGATCGAGGTTGGGGTCTAACTCTCATTTATGAGTTAATGGATGAAGTATCCATTGCTTCTACACCTAAAGGTACGTTAGTAAAAATGCTTAAATACAGATAGGCATTAGGATTTATATTTGATGAATAATGGAGTGATACTGAAGTGGTAATTTCCTGACTTTTAAAAGGAGATAAAAATGTCTGAAGTTCACGGTAACGCTGCCGTAATAAGTGCCCCTAACTATGTTAATAATCAAGCCGCGGAGACCATATCAGAAGAAGGAAACCGTCTTATAAGTGAAGGTATTGTGCACTTAATACTGAACCTCTCTGCTTCTAAGATGGTAAACAGCGTGGGTATTGCAATCATAATAGAGTTAATAGATAACGCTGTTGATAAAGGTGGGTCTCTAAATTTCTGTTGTGTTTCTCCGACAATAGAAAAAACCTTTCAGATTATGGGTTTAAAACAGATTGCAGGGGTTTTTGAAGACGAGAGTGCGGCCTTGGGAAGTATTAACCAGTAAACAGATTTATGGTGTGAATCCCTCTGTTAAATTAAGCTGCAGTGGAAAAATAAATTGTGGTATTTTCCTCCACATTGACCCTATAAAAGCACTTTCTAATTATACTCATGAAATTTCTTTATGAGCGTTGACGCTAACCAAGATTCTTTCGCCTCGCGTCGAAAGCTCATGCAGATGGAGCTTTTATATGATGTAGGTCTTGAACTGAGCTCCACGCTGGATCCAGAATTGCTGATCAACGAAATAATTCATCGTTCGGCTATGATGGTGGATGCAAGAAGCGTTGCGCTTATTAAACGCAACGCAAATGGGAGCTTCATCTTAGCTGCTGAGGCAGCGATCCATAGAATTCCGAGTGTTCTTCTCGAACTGAATGAGATGAATAATGTGTGGGATAGCGGCAACCCACAAGATGTAAATATCGGTGTCGAAGGCTGGGAAAATATCCACATAACAAGACTTGATGGTTTAGATCAAGTCAAAGCTTTATTAATCATTGCAGACAAAGAGCATCCAGATGGCTCGACAGGAACTTTTGACAGCGATGATAAAGCCCTCATTATGGCTTTTACAAGTCAGGCAGGCGCTGCGTTAAGAAACGCGGAGCTGCATCAAAATCTTCGGCAGACATACTTAGAAATAGAAAAAAATGAATTTCAAAAGCGGCGTAAGCTTCTGCAAATGGAGATGTTATATGAGATTGGATTAGAGCTGAATTCTTCGCTTGAACCAAATCTTGTACTCGAAGAAATTTTGAACCGAAGTTTGGTTATGGTGGATGCGCGTAGCGCAGCTATGATAGTCCGAAATGACTCCAATAATTTCGAAGTTTCCAGCGAGGTCTCTACAGAGGTATTTCCAAGTGTAATACTCAAAAATCCAATTCTTGATAAAGTTTGGTCCACTAAATCCGCAATTAGTTTCAAACGCGAAGATACGGTTTGGAAAAACGTATTAGTTTTACCAGTTTGCTCCCAAGATTATATCGGCGGTCTCCTGATAATTGCTGACAAAGAAGGTCTTGATGGTTCCGCTAATGCTTTTGAAGAAGAGGATCAATCTCTTTTACAGTCATTTGCTTATCAAGCTGGAAGCGCTTTAAACAATGCAGTCTTGTATAGGGGCTTAGGTGATTCATTAGAAGCATTACGTAAAAGTCAAGAAAGTAGAGAATTTGTACAGAATGCGTTTGGAAGTTATTTGTCACCTGTCGTCGTGGAGCAAATAGTTGAAAATCCGGATATGATTAAAGAACGCGGAGGCGAAGAGCGTGTGATGACGGCTTTGTTTTCTGACGTAGCAAAATTTTCAACTATTTCAGAGGTTTTGACACCTAACGAACTCGTCAACTTCATTAACACATACTTGACTGAGATGTGTGGAATAATTGAACAGCATGGCGGAACGATAGACAAATTTGAAGGTGATGCGATTTTAGCTTTTTTCGGTGCTCCAATCTATTTTGAAGATCATGCATCTCGTGCTGTAATAGCTTGTGTAGAGCAACAAGAAAGAATGAAAACGTTACGCGATGAGTGGAATATGCCGGGTGCTATTCCTAAGAAGTTACGTGATATAGCTGATAGATGGTCAGCCAATGGAAAGACTTTTATGCACGTGAGGATGGGGCTTTCGGCAGGGCCTATGGTTGTCGGAAATATGGGTTCAAAAACGCGAGCGGATTACACAATGATGGGTGATACTGTTAACTTGGCATCACGACTGGAAAGTCTGCAGAAGTACTACGGAACTTCAATTGCGATAAACGATAGTATTTACAATCAAGTGCGCGACAAGGTAGAGGCGAGAAAACTCGATGATGTTCAAGTGGTTGGTAAAACTGAGAGCGTGGCTGTCTATGAGGTACTCGGAAAATGCGGGACTCTTGAAGAGGATGACTGCAAGGCCTTGTCACTCTACAGAGATGGATTGGATGCCTACTCAGAATATCATTTTTCGATAGCACGTGACATTTTTGAAGAAGTTCTGCGTATCAAGCCAGAAGATGGGCCAGCAGCTTTGTATTATAAGAGGTGCGCCGAATATGAAGCGAATCCACCAAAAGATTTGATATTTCGGATGTCAAACAAGTGAATTTTTTTTAATGTTTCGCCAAATATGAGAGGCTACAATTTTTGAATTTTGATGTTGCTATTGTAGGTGCTGGTGTAGCAGGCTTATGCTGTGCTCGCCATCTCCAAGATTTTGGTTTACAGTGTACGTTACTAGAATCATCAGATGCAATAGGTGGACGCGTACGCACGGATCAAGTCAATGATTTCCTTCTTGATCGCGGTTTTCAAGTTATGTTGACTGCTTATCCAGAAGCACAGAAGATGCTTGATTACAATGAGCTCAATCTGGGCGAGTTTTATTCGGGGGCGCTCGTACGCTGCAATGGGAAATTTGAACGCATTGCCGATCCACTGCGACATCCATTTGACGGATTACAAAGTGTGTTTAACGGGGTTGGGACATGGTTAGATAAAGCGCGAGTTGGTCTATTACGTCAGCGTGTGCTGCGTGGAGAGTGGGAAGATCTTTTTAGTCAGTCTATTCAGACTACAGAAGAGGGCTTGCGCGAAGAAGGCTTCTCTCGGCAGATGATCGAGCAATTCTTTCGCCCCTTTCTCGGTGGTATTTTTTTGGAGGGTGATCTTAAAACTCCAATATCTATGTGTCATTTTGTTTTGCGTATGTTTTCTTCAGGCTCAGCTACCTTGCCGGCTGCTGGTATGGGCGCTATACCGGTTCAACTTGCGGCGGGTCTGCCTAAGTCGTGGATTCAGCTAAACCGTCGCGTTGTATCTGTTAAGCCTACGGAATTGATGCTAGAAGACGGTGAGTGCATATCAGCACGGGCTGTGGTAATTGCCACTGAGGGACCAGCCGCAGCTGAACTGTTAGGACTGAATAGGCCTCGCTCGCACCGTGTCACCTGTATCTATTTTGATGCACCGCAGGATCCTGTAGGAGAGCCGATACTTGTGCTCAACGGCCAGGGACGGGGGCCAATCAATAATCTCTGTGTACCAAACCAAGTATGTTCAAGTTATGCACCTGCTGGTTCATCTTTGGTTTCGGTTACGGTCTTAGGTGATACAGGTGTAGACGTAGAAATTACTGTGCGTCAACAGTTGCGAGAATGGTATGGTAATAGCGTAGAAGACTGGAGGTTGTTACATCGTTTTTCTATTGAACACGCATTGCCCGTGCAAGATCCGTTTTTGCCTCTTGATCAACCTACCCAAGTCGCGGAAGGTCCTTATGTATGTGGTGACCATCGGGATACGCCTTCCCTGCAGGGTGCAATGCTTTCAGGTCGCCGTGTGGCAGAAGCGATTGCTACAGATTGGGAAATAGGCTGAGTAATATGACAAGTAAAACAAAATACAGCTTCATAAAAAAAACATGGGAGATGTATAATGGCTACGATCTATTGGAAATACGCAGATTTGTTAGCGGATACGGAAAAAAGAGCACAGCATGTCACTACGCTGGGTCACACCGTTGACGGGGCGCCCATCGTAGTAGCTCGAGGAGGTGGAGATAAGCTGCCGGCTATTTTCATCACCGCGGGCGGTCATGCGACTGAGCACGCTGGAGTATCGGCGGCGGTGCGGTTGACCAACGAGCTCGATACGGAGCATCAAGTGTATGTCATTCCAACGCGCGACCCCGTTGGGCACGATGGTTTCGCCCACGCGCTGAGTTTGGGTTTAGGTGAAAAACCTCAGTTTGAAACGTTCGACGAACTTGAATCGATCTTGCGTAAGGCGGGTGATATTCTATATGAAGATGACGATTTTCTACTGACGCTGATCGGTGACTATGGTTATGCCAGTGCACGACCTGATGCC
Organism: uncultured bacterium; assembly: GCA_964011675.1. Taxonomy (GTDB): domain Bacteria; phylum Latescibacterota; class UBA2968; order UBA8231; family UBA8231. The sequence continues at coordinate 25,052 of CAXGPR010000037.1, read as the reverse complement.
AAAGACGTAGGTGTCGAGGAAGGCGATTCGCGTTTTAGAGCAGGCCCCAAGCGCAAAAATCCACAGGGTTTTGGTTATGGACGCATGCAGGAGATTCACCGTGATCAGCCCGAAATTTTGGCACCATTACTTGGTCGACGTGTATATCAGCCTGCCGGTCAAGCGGGAGTTGAGGGGACTAACCTCTTTGACCGTGCTTATACCTTGATGATTTCTCTTGAGGGAGAGATCCTGCACATCAACCGCTTTCACGACACGCCGTGGGCGCCGGTTGAGCCGCGAGTAACGCGCAAACTTCTGGATCAAATACGGCCGGGCTTGAGCTTTGATCTGCATGAGTCGGCGGGTATGGATGATCGCTATTGGCTGTCGGCGCGTAAATTACCCGATGCTGAAAGTCAGGCTTGGGAAGAGCGCGCCGCTACGGCGATCATTGGTAAAATTGCCGATTCCGGAGCGAAGTTGGCAACTGAAGCTGACGCACCGTCGGCTTGGTTTGATATGTCAGAGCAGGCCGTATTCTGGCTTGACGCCACGCGCCGAGGGGAAGGGTTCAACCTAATGGACTTTTGCTCGCGCGAGTATGGCATGGCGTTTGGGACGGAGATGGGAATGTTCGGCACGTTCGATGGGCGCGTTGATATGGCGTTGATCACAGTACATACTGCCGTATCCGTGTTTGAAGAGCGCTACAAGTAGAACCGGTATTTTAAGTAAAGTGAATGCTGGTTCTACTTGTCTAAATACAGTGCTCTGAGTGGAACGTTGTCGTTAGTTGGAAGGTAATAGCGTAGCGGGTTGTCCTCTAGCGCGCCGAGGAGCTGTCGTCGATAGGGGGAAGCGTCTTTTAACAGCGTCTCGGAAGGTGTGCTGTAGTCCATGGGGCGCATCCACAAATAGCCATAGCCGTACAGCAACTGTCTGCGTGTGTACTGCGAGCGGTTGGGTAGGCCCGAATGCCAGGTGTTTTGACCGAATAGAAAAGCGTCTCCTGGCTTGCCGCAGATCTGCACTTCGTCGCTGTGCGTCAGACCGTCTTCGCCCGTTTGCGGCGATCGGCCCCAGCGGTGGCTGCCCGGTATGACTTTGGTGTTGCCGCGACCGGGCTCTGTTAAATCGCTCAGGATATAGGCGACGCGCAGGTAATAGAGTGAGCTTGCCCCATTCACTTTGGGGAAGTGTGGACTGGGCCCATCCTGATGCCAGTTGATAGAAGCCCACGTATGGGCCTGCTGGTCGTCTGGATTGGGGTAGCGCACGCTTAGATTCGAAATAAAAAACTGAATGTTGTAGCCTAGGATATTGACGACTAGTGGGAGTATGGTTGGCTCGTCAATCAGCGAAGCGAGCTCGGGATGGCGGTCGATGCAGTGGTAAATATTGTGCGCTACACTGGGTTTTTCTTCTGCTAGCACTTGGTCGATTGCCGCGTTGAGGCGGCCGACTTTTTCGGAAGATAGCACGTCAGGAACAATGAGGTATCCGTCCTGTTCAAATTGGTTGACCTGTGCGCGAATGGTTTCTTCTTGTAGGCTCATGTGCACGTCTCTTGCTCTGCTAAGAGGGTGGAAAAATGAGTGCGTTCGGGAAACGAGAAGCGCTTCGTGCAGCGGAGAGCTTCTCGTTTCTCTACTGAGCTAAATCCTGTAATACGCGCTGTGAGTCGTGCTCTGGCACGTCGCCGATTTCAGCCATCTTATCGTCTAGTAGTCCAAGCATGTGCTGTACTATTTCGCGCTTTCCAGGTTGATTAAAGCAGTTGAATAACTCCAGCGGATCCTCCTGCGTGTCAAAGAGCTCCCAGTCTTTCTCTTCAAAATCAGGCTGTTGAGACCCCGGCGTGTCACATGCTTCGTTATACCAATATATCAGCTTGTAGCGATGGTCGCGGATGCCGTAGTGGGCATAGGCATTGTGGTTGTGGTCCTGGTTCATCCAGTAGCGCTGATAGGCCGTCTGTTGCCAGTCCGGCGGTTCAGGGCCCTCTAAGATAGACCGCATGCTCGTCCCTTGCACGTAGCTGGGGATGGGCGCACCGGCGTAGTCGAGCCAGGTTGGAGCGAAGTCGACGTTACTCGCCATGGAATCGATTACCGATCCGGGGGATACGACGCCGGGGAAGCGAATTAGAAACGGCATGCGAAATGACTCTTCGTAAATAAAGCGCTTGTCATACCAGCCGTGTTCACCGAGGAAAAAACCCTGATCAGAGGTGTAAATCACCATGGTATTTTCTGCTACGCCTTCTTCGTCTAACATGTCGAGAAGACGGCCGATGCTCTCATCGATTGAAGCAACGGTGCGCAAATACTTCTGCATGTAGCGCTGGTATTTGAATTTTTTTAGTTCTTCGCTATTGGAAAAGGTGAAGATCTCTCCCGTACGGCGACAGATGAGTTTGAAGTCTTTGTATTCGGCTTCTGTTTTGGGAAACGGTACCATCATTTGCGGCGTGCGCCTGTGCATGAGCGCGTATCGCTGGTCTTTGCCGGGATAGTATGGCTGGACGAGGTCTAGGTCCTGATAGGTTAGGTCTGATTCAACGCGCATGCGCGCGTGGAGTGCGGCTTTAGCTCGGTTGCTATAGTCGTCGTCAAAAGAATCTGGGTAGGGTATTTCATCCGTATAGAGGTCGTCGTATTTGGGATGATATTCCCACGAGCGATGCGGCGCCTTGTGGTGACACATCATGAAAAAGGGGCGCTTCTTATCGCGTCCTTTGATCCAATCAATACACTTATCCGTAATGATATCAGTCGTATAGCCCTCTTCGACAATTCGCTCACCGTTCTCAATCATGTCGGGGTTAAAGTATTCACCCTGCCCAGGTAGAACAGACCAGTAGTCAAAGCCGGTAGGACAGTGCTCTGGTCCTTCGTGCAGATGCCATTTCCCAACGATCGCCGTCTGATAACCGGCATACTGCAGATGTTTGGCCACGTGCGGCATGCGGTTGTTGAAGCCGGTCGAAAGGGAGGTTACCCCGTTGACGTGATTGTAGGTGCCCGTTAGAATGGCTGCCCGACTGGGCGTGCAGATGCTGTTAGTCACATAGCAGTGATTTAAACGTGCACCTTCGGTGCCAATGCGGTCTATGTTAGGCGTTTGATTAATACCATGACCATATGCAGATATTGCCTGTGCGGCATGGTCATCTGACATGATAAAAAGAATATTGGGGCTGGACATTGTGTGCATCCTTTTAAGATGGCATGTTGTGAAAACAGGTTAAGTAAATAAGAGCAATCAGAGTGCTCCGTTCAATCAAAACTTGCATTAAATAGTCAAAGTATGACGCCTGCATAATAGGAGCAAGAATTTATAAGTCTGTCACTACATCAATAAGGTGTAAATTTAATAGATAATTGATAAGGCTATGAAAACACGTAGATAATGGTTATTACGGTCTGCTAAAGAGTTTAGCCCTTGCGAAAGACTCAATCACAAGATATTTATTTCGTAGGAGGGGTATGCTAATTTAAATAGGAGAGTGTGATATGCGTTATGTCTTGACTTTAGTATTTAGTATTGTTCTGATAGGCTGTTTGGATGAAGAAGATAACCCGCTGTCGGTGTTGACGAGCGATCGCGATAAGCTGTTAGAGACTTGGTATATTAGTGCTGATGATATCTCCGCAGTCGCTGGTGAGGACGAAAGCTTACAAGGGCTTGAGTCGTATGAGATCACATACAACGACGATGGGACCTTTCTGCAGAAAGTTACAGTTTTGGTTGGGGGAGTTTCTTTACCTTCGGAGCATTCAGGGGCTTGGACGCTTGATGGGAGCACGCTGACCCAAACTTATGAAGAAAGTCTTTTATTTAAGGATGCAGTCTATGAGTTCTCCGTAATCATAACCGATGTAGTTTTGACGCTCACTCGCAGTAGTGATGGCTTAGTGATTCCTCTTCGTAAAAAAGATAGTTAGATAAGTAGTCTGCGTAGCGGGCAGAGTGAAGCGCTGAGTGTGTTTAAGTTGCACGCAGTATACGCTCTCCCATACGGGCACCACCGCGTACGCGATGGTGCACACTCCTAACGTAACGAATCAGGCGCTGTTACTTGCTTGTATCATAAGGTTGACTCTTATTCTGCAGGGTTAAAACGGACAAATTGAAATAGGGCTTAGCCGGCGGCAATAGCGCGCTGCTGGCTAAGCCCGTTTATATTCAGACAAGTCCATTGAGTGAACGCGTTCCGTGCAAAACGAGCATAATTCCTCACGCATATATCAGCCGTTTGGTCTCTTTTTATCGAGGCCTAAGATCAGGAAAAGATTATGAACAATATCCTCTTGATTGTTAGCGATCATCTTGCAACGCGCGGGGAGACGCGGCATTGTCGGTTAGGTCGGCTGAGCTCTATGTATATGACAAGTAGCGGGGCATATTTAGCGGAGAGAATCGGTGTCTATAAGCAAGGCGGGAGGGATGGCGTGGGTGGCCCCTGCGCGTGGTTGAACCGCACTTTAACCAATTTATACGGAGAGGGCTAAGCGCCTCGTAAAGTCGGTGTAAACAGGTCGACAGGTAGGGACGCTTTTCTATGGGATCGCCCCAAGCCGCCCAAATTTCACAGACGGCATATTGTTGACACAGAGAGACGATGCAGCGCGTGTTGTCCTTGACTAGTGCGGGATCTGCGCGCTTTGGCAGGCGGTCGGGGTCCGTGCATCTGAGCGGGTAGAGATTGCACATGATGATGCCGCGTGCGCGGCGGCGGGCAAACTCTTCCACGCGGGTAAGCGTCTGGTCTCGGACATATTGGTTGGCCGTGCTGGGATTGAGCCCGATAATTAGCAGAGGATGTGGGCAGTGGTTGCCCAGCGCGTAGCGCAGATGGTTTTTGGGATCTGTGAGGTAAAGGTTGTATAGCAGCTTTTGTTCCTTTGTTGCGGTGTACGCCATGAGTTACCGATAGTGTATCGCAGAGCGATCTGTTAAATGGGGAGACCGTAGAGAAATGACGTTTGATGCGCGAGAAGATAAGCCATTAGAGCAGCATTTAGAAGAGTTCAAAACAGTTGGTTTCACTCTTTTCCCTAAGATGTTAGACGACGCTTGGGTTGCGCAGATGCGCGATGCATTTGAAGAGATCTCCGATCGCATACCCAATCCTGATGGAAGTCGCTCTGCGACTTTTGTCGACGTATTGGAACACAAGCCCGATTTGGTGCTGTCGGCGATGAGCAATCCGCGCCTGTTGGACTTTGCTGAAATGATTGTCGGACCCCATGTGCAACTAGAATCCATTACGTATAGGCGCACGGCGCCGCAGCCGGCTGATACCGATCCAGTATTGGGTTTTCATCGGGACATGTTCGCGGAGTTTCCCCAAGAGGGCGTTTACCACAGGCCTTTACTGTTCAACGCGTTGAGCTATCTGCAAGACCTTGACGACGAGAACGGCCCATTGCGGATTCTACCGGGAACTCATATGAAAGCCATATCGCTGACGACAGAGGAGAGTAAACAATCTCACCCTGATGAAGTCATATTATATCCGAAGGCTGGAGACATCGCGGTGTTTCATAATGCGATGCTGCATTCGGGCACTGCCAATTATTCTAAAGACTATCGTTACCTCTTTTTTTTGACGATGAATCACTCGTGGCTAAAGCACAGGGCAAAATACGTTGGACCTGTCTCAGAGGCGGTAAAAGCACGTGCCCGCCACGTGGGGAATCGTCGTCTGTTACGCCTATTAGGTGAAGATCCACTCTTTGTGCAGCGTGCCAATAGCGGGTTTATTGAACCCGACGAACAGATGTGGGAAAAGTGGACTTTCGAGGACGCTGAGTTTGAGAGAGAACGTTCGCAACAACGCGAGTAGATCGCTATATGTGCGTCTGTCTCAAGCTTGGCCTGCGGTAGCGGCTTCCCGCTCCACCTGACTGCGCCATCCCAAGACCTGCCCGGATTTGATGTGTTGAATATCCCAAGAGGCGTAGCGATCTTCCAGAGTATCGCCCAACTTGGTTGTAGCGGCCCAGCGATCCCATGTCATTTTCATCCACTCGTGCGGCATGGCTTCTCGTACAGCCGGGTCGAGCTGCCAAGCCATGCGTGCGTCACACGTCTTGGGCTCGTCTTCAGGTGGTCCATCCCATTTGGACCAACTCAATACCAGCGTGTTGCGTTCGCGCTCAGGCACCGTACGTCCCGTGTGAATGTTAGTGCCGATACGTATGAGCGCTTGACCTGCTTTGAGACGCACCGCTGTTTGTTCTGGCAGTGGGCTCTCACCGTCCCAGCTCGGCGTATGCGGTACGCCGGCCTCTTTCATGCGCTTAGGTAGGAGCACGTCATGCTCAAAAGGCGTGCGCCATCGGCTATGCGATCCGGGAATAATCTCGTGGCATTCGTCGTCTACGAGGGCGAGAAAGATGCCGACGCTGTTGCGTTCGTCGATTTGTTTGTTGTTGCGCTCTTGAATCTTTTTCCACACCGTCCGTTCGGCTTCCTCAGAGTACGCTTCGGGACCGTCAGGACGTCCTTCCTGTGAATTTCTACTCTCGCCGCTTCCCCACCACGTGGTATCGCGGTGCCAGCCCAGCGCGTGCTCATGCTTGGGATTGTTACACCACAGAAGCATAGAGCCCAACGTAAGGTCTTTAGGTTGTAAGCCGTCGCACCACCCCGACACAAAGTCCATCATTTCATCTGAGCCTTGGAATTGGGCAAAGCTTGGCTCATTGAATGCGGGGTGCACGATACCACGTATAGCCCACGGTTCGTCCTGTTCCGTGCGGTGCACGTAGCCTTTGGAAACGTCGAGCACGTCATATGCGTTTTCAGGTCGACATGCCTCCGTCACGCGGCGACCCGCTTCGCGCAGTATGGGTATCCACTCGCTGTCTACAAAGTCGTCGATGATGACGACGCTGAGCTCGCGCAGGGCATTGAGTCGTGCTTGCGTAGCGCCCTTGCCAGACCATTCAGGTTCAAAATCAATGAAAGCAGGGGCGCGATAGGGTTCTTGGGTGGTAGCTGATATGCTCATGAGTCTGTCCTCCTAATTAGTGCGGAACGGTATCTGGTCTAGTGGGCTCTGCATTGAGCTTTTGGTTTATCCCATGGGGCGAGAGAATACGTCATTTGCTTTGAGACCACAATGCTTGATTATCGGGCCTGTTTTGTGGGCCATACGTATGACCTCTATCGCCAGCGGGGAAGAGCGCTATATTCTCCTGTATGTCTGAATACTTTCCAACAGATTATGGCGCGATTGTCGAGCGCATGGAGGCGGTAGATCCCCAAGCCTATGCGCGCACGCGAAACTACGTGAACGGAGCCGTGTCCTATCTGTCTCCGTATATATCGCGCGGCGTGCTGTCGACGCGACAGGTTTATTTATCGCTGCGCGCGCGCGGTTTTGATCTGAATTCGGCCGAAAAGTTTATAAGCGAACTGGCGTGGCGAGACTACTGGCAGCAGGTTTGGATCGCGCGCGGTGACGAGATTGATCGCGATCTGCTCCACGCCCAGCCGCTTGCAGAGCGAAGCGGCATACCAGAAGCGATGGTGCAGGCCCAAACGGGTATAGAGGCGGTTGATGAGGCGGTGCGGGGCCTCTCTGAAACGGGCTATATGCACAACCACATGCGCATGTACGTCGCGTCGATTGCCTGTAATATTGCGCGCTGTCACTGGCTGGTGCCGGCGCGGTGGATGCACTACCACCTTTTGGACGCAGATTGGGCGAGTAATGCGCTGAGCTGGCAGTGGGTTGCCGGCGCCAACAGCAACAAGTGCTACAGGGCGAATCAAGAAAATATCAATAAATTCTGTCACAGCGCTCAGCGCAACACGTTTCTCGACGTGTCGTACGAAGCGCTTGAAGACGTGGCGATGCCCGATGTGCTGAGGCCGACTGCGCAGCCCGCTCTGCCGGTTGAGCGGTTGGAAATAGATCTGCCGCAGATAGACGCACGTCTTCCAACGCTGGTCTACACGCTGTATAATTTGGATCCCCGCTGGCATGAGGGCGAGACGTATAACCGCATCTTTCTCATAGATACCGATCTGTTAGAGCGCTATCCCATGGCGCCCAAGGTTCTCGATTTCGCCCTGCGTCTGGCCGAGAATGTCGACGGGATTCAGCCTTTTGTTGGTTCGTTTTCAGACCTCCGCGTTCACTGCGGAGATAGCGTGCTCCATTTTCGCGAACATCCCACGCAGGGGCACTACGAGGGCTGCACTGAGCCTCGTCCCATGCTGACGGATACGACGGGCTACTTCCGTTCCTTTTTCAAATTCTGGCGCCTGTGCAGTAAGCGCCTGCTGGCAGAGGAACGCGTCGAGCTGGCGTGAGGCCCACTGTCGTCATATCCGATCAATGCCTGTTGAATACGTCCCCTTTTGCTAACCCTCCGTACATTTCCTTTCTTCTCCCGTGATATGCCCACTTTTAACGCGGAGAATGTGCGATGTTGCTCATGCCACTTGTCATTGTTTTAACCACCGTGTTGACCGCTGAGATGATTCACGCCGAGCCCAAGCAGTGGCGCCAGGGCGTTGGTTGGGGCTGGGTCTGGGGAGAAGACGACGAAGTCGGCGCACTCAACGAAATGACGGCGCAGTCGGTGCTGGCAGCTCTGTCCATTGTAGAGCGTGGCCAGGTGCGCGATCTGGGCGTCGACTACGATCGCCGGTCGTACAAGTGGCCTGGACACTCGCCCGGGGAAATTATGACTTTCCGCTCTCCGCCCGGCGTCAGAGCACAGCAAGATCTGTCCTTTACACTGGCTGAAAATGGCAATACGTCGGAGACGACTTGGCACTCGTGCGCTCTGTTTATGAACGACAACGTCGCCACGCAGATCGATGGCTTGGGCCACGCAGTTACGGGCGAGGACAACCACTGGTACAACGGTTTTACGGAAGCGGAGTGGGGCGGCGATTGGGGCGTGCGCAAGGCGGGGGCTGAGACTATTCCGCCTATTATTGCGCGCGGAGTGCTCATCGACGTGGCGGGCTTTAAAGGAGTTGAAGCCCTGCCGTCGAAGTATATTATTACGCCTGCGGACCTGCAGGGTGCGCTGGCTCGTCAGGGCACAGAGCTGCAGTTTGGCGACGTTGTGCTGATCCGCACTGGCACGCTGCGCTACTGGGGCGAGGCGGGCGAAGATCAGGACAAGATTGGAGAGCACGATACGGCTGGCATTCAGATGCCGGCTGCGCGCTGGCTCGTCGAAGAAAAGGGCGCGATGATGATCGGCTCGGATACGAGCGGCCTAGAGCAAATGGCCACGCCGCCGGCTGGCAGCGACAGCTTTATGCCCGTGCACAACTACCTGCTGATTGAGCAGGGCGTGCACATCGCCGAGTTTCATTACTTAGAGGAGCTGGCTGCCGAGGAAGTGTACGAGTTTACGTATATCGCAACTACCAACAAGATCAGAGGCACCACGGCCGGTTTTACCATGCGTCCGCTCGCCATTTACTAGGGCGCTGCGGCGCGTTAATGCCGTCAAGTTGAATCAAATCAAACAAGGGGAGCAAACTGTTATACTATGTTGACCAGCGAACAGGTGCAGTCGTTTAAGCAAGAGGGCCATCTCGTCTTGCCGGGCTTTGTCGATGGGGAGACAGTAGCCCAGTGGCAAGAGCAGTTTTGGGGCCATTTAGGGTGCACGATAGACGAGCCCGACCAGTGGCCAGAGCGAGTTGATGGCTTTCAGCCGGATCCGCTCTTTGGCAACCTGCCCGAACTCCAGTCCATAGCCAACCAGCTTGGCGGCGGTGCCTTTAGCGGTGGCGGATGCGGCGTGCTGGTGCGCTGGCCAGAGCGGGAAAAGGAGTGGTCGATGCCCGAAAGTGGCCATCTGGACGGCTACCCCGGCGAGGGATGCCAGGCCGTGCTGATGGTTGGAGCGACGACGTATTTACACGACGTGGATACGCGCGGTGGGGGCTATGTGTATTGGCCAGGCAGCCATCGAATCGCCCATCGCTATTTTCGCCAGTATCCGGATCGGATTGAGGGCACCTTCCGCGAGACGCCGGAGTGGGAAGAGCGCGGTTGGGGTATTTTTACCGACGAGAGCGGCATCGAGCCGCGCGAATTTATCGCGCGTGCGGGCGATGTTATTCTCTGGCACGGTTGGCTGTGTCATTCGGGATCTACAAACGTCAATCCATCGCCGCGCGTCGGATTCTTTTCGCGCTGGATTCACCAGGACGATGCGGGGGTCAGAGCGGCCATTCACGAGGACCCGTGGCATCACTGGGCCGTGTAGTGCCCTAGCGAAACTGGGTGAATTCCTCCATGCCGCGTCGAATTATCTGCGGTACCTGCGCATCGTCTTGGGGATAGCCGACGACAAGCAAGAGGTAGGGGCGCTCTTCTTCGGGCCGCTCGAGCAGCGCGTGGAGAAACTGCATGGGGCTCGGCGTGTGGGTGAGCGTGGCCAGTCCAGACAGGTGGAGAGAGGCTATGAGCAGGCCCGTGGCGATGCCGACTGATTCCATGACATAGTAATTTTTTTGGCGTGCGCCGTCTTCGTCGGTGCCGTATCGCTTGAGAAAGATAGCAATTAGGCAGGGCGCTTCTTCTAGAAAGGGCTTGTGTTCGTCTGTTCCCAATGGGGCGAGCGCGTCCAGCCATTCGTCCGGGGCGCGTCCCCCGTAAAAAGCCTGCTCTTCCCTTTCCGCTGCCGTGCGTATTTGCGCCTTCAGATCGGGCTCCGTGATGACGACAAAATGCCACGGCTGTCGGTTGGCGCCGCTCGGCGCAGTCCCCGCTGCGCGCAGGGCGTTTTCTACGGCCTCCATGGGGATCGGGCGCTGTGAAAAGTGGCGCACCGTGCGTCGAGTCCGCATCTGATCGTAAAAGCGAGCCGATTGATCTACCATTTCTTCGGGACGTTTATGCGCGAAGTGAAGCGGTTGAAAAGAGGCCGATGATTTATTCATTGGAAGTGCTCCCCGTCTGTGTATACGCTCAGTATAGATAATTGGCAGGATGGCTTCCACCGTATTGCGTGAGCTATGTTCCCTCTCTATACGGTAGAGAAGGGAATCGGCGTAGTCACTCACCCACATAAAACCGGTAAAACGCGCAGAGGTCTGTAATGAAAGATACGCGTCATCCGCATCCGCATATAGATCCCCGTCAACCGCGTCACGAAACGCAGGTGGGAACTAATCCCCCCGTTTTTGCATGGAAACCAATTGGCAAGGGAACCCCCTTCCGACTCGAAGTTGCCCGCGACAGGTTGTTTGAGACCGCGTGTATAACGGTCGAAGCGTTGGACGACCCGGTCTATCTACCGGAGCGGGTTTTCGACGAGGGTGTCTACTACTGGCGCTGGTTTGAGGGGGACGCCGTTTCCGAGACGTTCCAATTTGAAGTAGGGGAAGAAGCGGTAGCGCTTGAGATACCGCTCGTGGACACGTGGTTAGAGCGCTTTTCGTCCGGTCATCCGCGCTTGCTGATGCGTCCCGAAGACGTCGACGGCTTTCGCCGAGACAGGGCCGATTCGGACGAGCCGATTGTGCGCCAGCTAATCGCGGATGCGGATCAACTGCTGCTAGATGCACACCAGATAGAAGAGCCGCCCTATTTAGCCGACCGAACCGTTGACTACGCGGCTTTTTGGAACGTTTGGTATCCGACGATGTGGGGCTCCAGGCGCTTTGTTAAGGGCGCGGAGACGCTGGGGCTGGCGTGGTTGGTTACTGGGCATGCGCCCTATGCTCGTGCAGCCTGCGAGCGGATGGCGTCCATCGCCGAGTGGGATCCAATGGGGTCGAGCTCCTTGGGGCACAACGACGAGGCGCATATGTCGGTTATTTGGCACGGCTGTCACGCCTGCGACTACGTGTGGGATCAGTTTACCGACGCCGAACGCGAAAAGGTCATCGGACAGTTTCGACGACGCGGTGAAATTACCTACGAACACATGCACGATCGCGGCACCTACGGCATTACGCGGTTTGATTCACACGCCGGACGCGAGATTGTGTTTCTGGCCTTTATCAGCCTCACATTCCACGAGCATATACCCGAAGCCAAGAAATGGCTGGCGTGGCTGCGTCCGGTTCTATGCGGGCTGTGGCCAAGCTGGGCGGGAGATGATGGAGGATGGACGCAGGGACTGTCCTACGCGCAGGCCTATGTGGGCATCATGACGATGTTTACCTCGGCGCTGAAGCGGGGGACGGGCATTGATCTGTATGAGAGGCCATTTTGGAAAAATCACGCTCGATGGCGTCGGGCGGTGCTGCCGGCCTACGCGCAGTGGATGGGGTTTGGCGATCATTCGGAGCGCTGGCGCAGCGCGTGGCTACGCGGCGCAGATCTGGCTGATCTGATTGGCCGCGAAACGGCAACCGATGAATTTTTGGGCTATGCAGAGGCCTTGCGCAGTGAAGCGGAGGATATGACGACGCCGGAAGAGCGTCTGATACCGGGCGTTTCGTCCGAGCTGCTAACCGCGCCCGACCTGAGGGTCGCCAGGAGCAATGGCACGGAGCAAGCGTCGTCCATGCTGAGCGTCTTTGCCGACGTGGGCTGGGCCGCGATTCGCACCGATCCGGAAGTCCGACATCGGGACGTTGCCTTTATTTTTCGCTCTTCGCCCTTTGGCTCGATCAGCCATTCTCACGCCAACAACAACGACTTTATACTGCACGTTGCCGGCGAAGTTATGGCCATGCCCAGCGGCTATTATGCCGGGTATGGATCGGACCATCACGCCCACTGGGTGTGGCACACAAAATCGCATAACTGCCTAACCTTGTCCGATGCGCCCCAAATAATGCGCTCGCCCGAATCGGTTGGTGCCATCGAGCATGCCCACGAGGATGAGGCGCTCATCTATTTTCGGGGCACTGCCGATGCCAGCTACGCCGACCGAGCTGATCGCTGTCGTCGGCACGTGCTCTTTGTCAAAGAGCAGCAGTATCTCGTGCTAGTAGACGAGTTTGTTGCCAAACGGGGTATGGCCTCCGCGCTGCAGTGGAATATCCATTCGTGGGGTGCGTTCGAAACGGATGGAGAACGCGTATTTTGGACCGAGCGTGGAAACAGCACCTTATATGGACATGTGATGCACAACAGGGCGGGGTTTTTCTCTCTGGCCGAAGGGTGGGATCCGCCGCCAATGCGGGGTAAAGACAGCGCGCAGTGGCTTCAGCAGTATCACCTGCGCTTCACGCCAAATGGCATCGAAGTGCCCAAACGCAACTTGGGCGTCGTGCTGTGCTGGGATCACGCCGGCTGGTCGAAACCGGCCGTGGAAACCCATTTGCACGGAGACACGGAGGTGGCGCAGGTCGGCGACGACCTCGTGTTGGTTAACGGAGGGACCGGCATTTCATACCGGGAGCACGTATCCGACGCGGTTGTATGGATGTCGATAGGTGGGCGGAAATACGCAGTCCGTGACGAGGGGCTCATTCGCCAACCCTAGTGCGTATCTCCACCAAGCGTGAGACGCTACGGAGCCATCTCTCGACCATCCCACTCAAAGCATCTACCCGTGTGCTCCGGCGTGAGTCGATCCAGCATGCGGATTGACTGCTCTGTGGCAAATGCTGGCGTGAAGAGCTTGTCGGGGGGCAGGCTCTTTTTGAATGGTTCAGATAGATAGCTGTCGACCGTTCCGGGGTGTAGGCCGACAATTACGGCCTGTTTGTTACGCCTTCCCACTTCGATGGCCGCGTTTTTAATCAGCATATTGAGCGCGACTTTAGAGGCCCGATAGGCGTACCAGCCGCCTATATCGTTGTCGGAAATGCTTCCGGCATGAGCTGAGAGGGCTACAAAGACCGAGCGCTGGTCTCTGTTCAACTGGGGTAAGAAGTGTTTAGCCACGAGCGCTGGAACGACGGCGTTGACCGCAAAAAGGTGTTGGAGCTTGTCGGCCGAGAGATCTCTGAGCGACTTTTCTGGCTTTATCTCTTCGGTGTGTAAAATACCCGTTGCAACGACCACCATATCAATGGCTGCTTCGGCTGAAGCTTGAGATGCTGCTGCTGCGATGGATGCCTCGTCGGCGTAGTCGATGAGATGATGGACTACGGGCGGCGCTGCCTGTGCAGCCGGCGTGCGTGAGTAGGCGTGCACAGTCGCATCCGGGTGGAGAGCAGCTAGGTGCTGCGTGAAGGCGCCGCCAATGGCGCCGGAACTGCCGATTATCACAATGTTTTTTCCCATAAGAGATCCTCTTTCTAAATGATTTCTTTAAGACTGTCTGCCAGGGCGCGACCGCTATTGAAGGCGGCCTCAACGCGCCCTTGCACAAGCCAGTCGCCGCACAGGCCTACGCGCTGGTCGGCGTGCAGAAAATGAGTGGCGCCCGTCTGTCTGCCTATGTTGGCATAGCGCCAGCCGTGAACCGCCTTATGCTGCGCTGAATGCACGTCGTAGCCAATAACTTCGCTGGTTTGATCACAGAGGTAGTCCGTCACCCAGTCTCGGTCGTCCTCGATATGTGCGTCTGCCCATAGGTTGGTAGAATGCACGAGCAGAGAGCAGGCTTCGGGTCTTCCGGGCTTGGAACTGTTTAGGGAGATCCAGCTGATGTCCCTTTCGCGCACGAGTGCCGCATCGAACTCTATCGGCAGCGCGTCTCCAAAGCCAAGCATAAGAGAGAAACATCCGCGCATCTTTACTGAGCCAAGCGCCGCATGGGAAGGCAACGTAGGAGGCAGTAGATCAAAAGCTTGCTGTGCGGGCAGAGTCGAAAGGACCCAATCGCAGGGCGCCAGCGTTTCTCCGCGTTCGTCCTGCAGATGCCATTGCTCATGCGACCATTGCATAGAGGTGATGCGCGTTTCAAAATGGATGTCGAGGTCGGCACCCAGATATTTACCCACCGCACTCATGCTCGGTGCACCCACGTAGTGAGGGGGTGCTTCGCCCCACTGTTTAGAGTTGACCAGGGTGCTGCCTTCAATTTCCGCAAAACGCGCGTCCCACCGTTGGACCGTTCCGTCCTGTATCATGGGATCGATAAAGTCCATAAACGCCTTGGAGCGCGCCTTAAAAAACTGAGCACCGTGATCGAAAGCAAAGGGTTCGGCGCGTCGAGTCGCCAGCCGGCCACCGACGCCGCGCGATTTTTCGTATAGGGTAACGCTCGCGTGTTCTTTCAAATCGTGTGCGGCAGTCAGACCAGCTAACCCGGCGCCGATAATGGCTATTTTTGTCATATGAGGAGCGTTCGCATGGGAACGATTAGCATGTTAATAGTGACGTTACGGAGTCTGGAGTCTATGGGGCTGACGCCGTATAATGCGCCGCTGTGTCCATAGTCTAAGCGCGCACAGCCTATTTGCACCGTCGACACCGAGATCCTTATTTATCTGTGGAGTGCCGGCGGGTAGCGCATATGCACTCCAAATCTTTTTGCCCTACGAACTTACTCGAAACGGACGCAGATGCTATGATCAGTCGCTCAAAGAATCCGCTCTTACTGCTACGAGACGCACTTGCTGACGGATCGCCGAAAGCATGAAAGGAACACTATGAAGGGAGTATACCCCGGAGACGGAGAGCTCGACTCGTTTCTCGGAGCGCCGGATCTAAGCGTGCAGGATCTTTTTGAGGAGGAGCGATTCCCCAACGTCATCGTCGCACCGGATGGGACGGTGGTTGCAACCTGGGGCGCCAAGAGCTTGGTAGTACGGCGGAGCGAAGACGGTGGGAGCACCTGGGACCAGCAGACGTCCGTGGGAGAGGGTATTCACGCCGGTGGCACGACGGTCGACGAAACGACGGGAGAGATTTTCTTTTGGGGGCATCCTGAGCATCCTCCTAAGGGAGGCGTCGCTGCGCCACGCACCTTGTACGTTAGCCCAGATACGGGCCGCACCTGGCAAGAGCGCACGGCGAATTATGCGTTAGATCGGGACGGGTATTTGCCCGCCCTTCACTTTGCCGAGCACGGCATATCGCTACGTGCGGCGCCCCACGCCGGCCGACTGCTGCGTCCGGCGCGCGTTTACAGCATACGCAATGGCTATAATCTGGCCATATACAGCGACGATAGCGGACAAACCTGGCACGTGAGCGACCCGCTTCCGGTGGACGGTACCGGTGAGGGATGCGTGGTCGAACTGTCGGATGGACGCATTCTCTACAGTTCGCGCCAGCATCACTTTGCTGACGATGCATCAATGCGCTGGGAACGCCTATACGCTATCAGTCACGACGGGGGGGTATCTTGGAGAGAGGTTGCGCACAGCGTGGCGCTACCCGACGGGCCGCGTTATCGCGGCGATGAGGGACGCGGGGCCAACTTCAACGGCCACTTTGGCATGGCGGCTGGATTAGTGCGTCTGCCCATTCGAGAGAGAGACGTGCTCGTCTATAGCAACGCCGATGAAGCGGGACATGAGCGCGTGCGCATGACGGCATGGGCAAGCTTTGATGGTGGGCATTCTTGGCCGGTTAAACGCCTAGTTGACGGTGGGCCAAGCGCGTACTCTTCGCTCGAATCAGGGCGATCTGGCACGCCGAGCGAGGGATGGATCTACTTGCAGTATGAAGTGCGCAGCGGTGGGGGACGTCTGGCGCGGTTCAACCTGTCTTGGCTGGCCAAGGGGGAGGAAACTGGAGACGGATCTATACCCGACTGGGCGCTAGTATGAGCAACGGATAACGGGGAGAGTTACGATGGATATACGCGATGTTGGAATGCGGCGTGAGCTCTTTGTCGATCATTATTTGGTGGATCGAATAGAGGGTCAAGCGGCGCTGAGAATGCACCCTCCTAAACGAGAGGAAGTTGTCTTTCAGGTTGAGGGCGCTATGGAAAATGCCTGCAGCGGCGTGTACAACGTGCTCGTCGAGTCCGAGGGGACCTACCTGCTCTATTATAGAGGACACTACCCGATCGCCAATACTGAGGGCGATGCTTCGCAGCAGCAGACGGCCCACGTGGCGATCAGCAGGGACGGCAGGCATTTTGAACGTCCTGAGCTAGGTCTGTTCAACTTTGACGATGAGGGGCGCAACAACGCTGTTTGGCGCGGCATCCAAGCGCATAATTTGGTGGTTTTTCGCGACAAGAATCCAGACTGTGCCGAAGATGCTCGGTTTAAGGCCGTTGGCGGTACCGGGGAAAACAATCTGTATGCGCTGTATTCACCGGACGGATTCCGCTGGAGACTGGCCCAAGAAGATCCGCTGGACGTGCCCGGCAAATTCGACAGTGCGAACTTGGCCTTTTGGGACGAAGTGCTGGGCGCGTATCGCCTGTTTAGTCGCTTCTCTGAAGAAGGGCGTGGTCGAGCCATTCAGAGCAGCACTTCGGAGGATTTTATCCACTGGAGTAAGCCGGTGCCGCATATCTATGACGAGGATGCACCGGTCGAGCAGTTTTACACCAATGCGACAACGCCTGTTCCCGGAGCAGAGCACATACTGCTGTCCTTTCCCATGCGCTACGTGGCCGAGCGGACTACGCCGCTGGTCGATACGAGCGAGATGGACTATCCCGGCACGGGAAATCCGGGAATGGCGGGGATGACCGATGCCGTTATGATGTCTAGTCGCGACGGAGTGCACTGGAATCGTCCCTTTCCCGAAGCGTGGCTGCGCGCCGGTCTCGACGAGCGGAACTGGACGCATCGCAATACCTGTCCGGCCATTGGCATTCTGCCCCTGAGCGGGACTGAGTGGTCGATGTATGTCAGCGAACACTACGGCTGGTCCGACAACCGCCTGCGTCGTTTGAGCGTGCGGCCGTGGGGTTTTGCCAGTATCGGTTCCGGTCATAGGGGAGGAACGGTAGATACCTGTGCGATGCGATTTGCAGCGCCGCAGCTGCGCCTCAACTTCTCTACGTCCGCCGTGGGCTCGGTGCGCGTAGAGATTGGAGACGAAGAGGGGCGCGCTCTGCCGGGTTTTGCGTTGGATGATATGGACCCGCTCTACGGTGATCAGCTTGATGAACCAATCTCTTGGAAGGGCGGCGGTGATCTGAGCGCGCTCATACGTACGCCCGTGCGCCTGCGCTTCGAACTGCGCGATGCCGACGTATTTGCCCTGCGCTTTGCTGCGCCAGATGCGGGAGGGCAAAGCCAATGAGCGACCAGGTGCTATACGGAGAGACCCATCGTCCACAGTTCCATTTCTCTGCACAGAAGAACTGGATTAACGATCCGAATGGGTTGGTTTACTACGAGGGCGAGTACCACCTCTTTTTTCAGCATAATCCAGAGAGCGTGGTTTGGAACAATATGACGTGGGGCCACGCCGTGAGCACGGACTTGGTTCACTGGAAGCAGCTGGAACATGCGCTCTTTCCGGACGAGCTGGGCACCATTTTCTCCGGATCGGCCGTTGTAGATTGGCACAATACGTCTGGCTTACAGAAGGGGGGCGAGCCGCCGCTGGTCGCCCTCTATACGTCGGCTGGTGCGCATGCTCCCGACCCGGTGCCCTTCACGCAAAGTTTGGCCTACAGCAATGACCGTGGCCGCACTTGGACCAAGTTTGCTGACAATCCGGTGCTCGGACATATCGAAGGAGCTAACCGCGATCCCAAAATAGTCTGGCACGATGCAACCGATCAGTGGCTTATGGCGCTTTATTTGGACGGTTCGCGCTACGTGCTTTACGGTTCGCCTAACCTGCTTGAGTGGAATCATTTATGCGATCTGGATTTGCCCGGCGTCAGCGAATGTCCCGATCTATTTGAGCTACCGGTCGACGGGGATTTGAACGACACGCGTTGGGTGTATTGGG
This sequence comes from uncultured bacterium, assembly GCA_964011675.1. Classification (GTDB taxonomy): domain Bacteria; phylum Latescibacterota; class UBA2968; order UBA8231; family UBA8231. Next base: position 6,349 of record CAXGPR010000037.1, on the reverse strand, counting down.
GCGCTAGCGGGGGCTATTTACTAGGTCATTTTGAAGGGACCGTATACGTGCCTGAAACGGAGGTGCTACACGCTGAACAGGGCCCCAACGGGTATGCCGCGCAGACTTGGAGCGACGTGCCGTCCGACAATGGGCGGCGCCTGCAAATAGCATGGATGCGCGGTGGGAAGTACCCTGCTATGCCTTTTAATCAGCAGATGAGCTTTCCCGTCGAGCTCGCGCTGCGCAGCACGTCGGAGGGTATTCGTCTGTGTCGCACGCCGGTGCGCGAGATCGAACGGTTGCACGCTAAAGCGCACAGCGAGAAAGCGATCAGATTGGCTCCAGATGCACCTTTCATTCCCGACGTGGGAGACCTTTTGGACCTGCGTTTTGATTTGGTGCCCGGCCAGGCCGAGGTCGTTATCATGCGCATTCGCGGAGTAGATGTGCGTTACGACGTAAAAGCGCGCCTTTTGTCCTTTCTCGACGCCAGCGCACAGATAGAAATTTGCGAGGGGCGGATTCCGCTACAAATTCTAGTTGATCGAACGTCTCTTGAACTATTTGCTCATGACGGGCAGGTAACTATGTCGTGTTGCTTCCTACCTGAAGCCGCTGAGCATGTGCTTTCGTTCCACGCCCATGGCGGCGGTGCCCAATTAGAGAGCTTTCAAGCTTACGAATTAAATTCGTCTTGGCTCTAGATTGTAGTGCGAAATGACATGCCGTTGCCCGAAAAATTAAGAGGAGTTGTGAAAGATCTTGGCGTCTAGTACGGGTAACCAACGTGTGCGAGTAATGGGGTGGATTGTTGCTATTGCTGTCCTACTGAGCGGCTGCGGTCCGCCGCAGGCAGAAGACATGCTGTATGACTACAGCGAGCGTGTGCACAACGCGTTGGAGTTGGATGCTCCTGCTCCCCACCAGCACAACCTCCCGACTTATCCGCGCCGTCGTGATCTGCGCCTTGAGCAGAGCGATTTCCGGATCGGGTTACTCGATCTGGTGTCGCTGGATCGCTGCGGCTTAGAAAAGCTGGTCGCCGAGCGCAACAGTGCATTGGGCAAGGTGATGCCCGCCAGCCAACAGCTCTTATATGAACATCGCTTGCTCGGTCTGGCCCGCGCCTGCGCAGACACTTTACGCGCTCGTGCAGATCCCGACGTCGATTTGCTGAAAACCTTAGACGAGATCGTAGAGACCAAGGAAAATGACCTACCGCACTTCTATTGGAATGCGATCTTTGCCGGACCCGAAATGGCGGAACACCTGTCGCTGGCCGTTTCTCTGCTTCCTTTGGAGGCTACTGTCAGCGTACGAGACCAGCTCGAAGCGCTGTACTATTTGAGGGATCTGCGCCCGGGGTTGGGACACGTGAGCACCGCGTTCACCTCGGAAAAATTAGAAGATCACTTTTATGCGCTCGACAACGGTCACTACGGCGGTCGACTGCTGCTGTCAATGGACGAGCTGGCCCATCATCTGCAGCGCATAGCGGATGTGTTGGATGAACGCCAGCAGCAGCGTCCGCTATGTCCGCAGGGTATTCCAACGCCGCGAGCCGAGGTTTTAAACACTATTTTCATGAAGTTTTATCTAGAGACCGTGCAGCCCTACATGGCACGTGTATATCAAGAAGGGAGTGCGTGGACAGACGCGATGGACGAGTTGATAGTCAGGCAGGAGAACGTGCCTACAGCGTTTCGTACCTATCGCGATCGCGCGCTTTCTTCAGATCACCCCGACGGAGCCTGGCAGCATTTCTCTGGCGCTATGGACAACCACACGCGCGCCTGGCAAACGCTCTTTTCCTCTTGTGGAATGCAGCCTACCGTCGCGGCCCGATAGGTAAGACTACCTGCTGCGACCCGTGACTGCTGTCGCAAGGCGCGCGGTGGCGTGCCATCGATCGTCCGGTATATTGTTTTCTCAGAACAGAAACCCAACAAAAGGATGGTGAATTCCATGTCGTTTAAATTTGTCTTTCTCGGCGCGGAAAACGAACAGACGCGGTCCTATGCCGAAGGCATGTGCGGCGTCGTGCCTGGATTAGAAGTTGTGTTTGCTGCCGCGCGGAACGCGCAGTTGGACGCTTTACCCGGAGCGAAGGCGTGCTTCGGCACGCTGGATCCGGAGCTGTTGGAGGCGGCTGACTCGCTTGGATGGCTAGCCGCTCCTGCAGCCGGACCGCCCAAAGGCTATTACTTTGAAGAACTGATTGCCAGTGACGTGCAGGTGACAAACTTTCGTGGCATTTTCAACGATCATATATCGGCTCATATCATGGCATTTGTGCTGTGCTTTGCACGGGGCATGCACGCCTATTTTCGCGACCAGTTCGATGGTCAGTGGCGCAAGGGTGGTGAAATGCGTCCGGCTACGCATTTAGCTGAGTCGACTGCGCTGATTATTGGCGTGGGGGGAATTGGGAGTGCAACGGCCGTGCACTGTCAGCATTTCGGAATGCGCGTGATCGGCGTTGATCCGCGCGTGGACGAGGAGCCGGAGGGCGTGGATATATTGCATCGTCCTGATGCGTTAACAGGACTGCTGCCCCAAGCTGATTTCGTCATTCTGACTGCGCCGCAGACGCCTTCAACTGAAGGCATGTTCACCTCTAACCTATTTGGCCAAATGAAGCAGTCTGCTTGCTTTATCAATATCGGGCGGGGGTCCAACGTCGCTTTGGACGACCTAGATGTCGCTTTGCGCGATGGAACGATTGCAGGGGCCGCACTCGACGTGTTTGAGACGGAACCTCTGCCGGCCGAGCACCCGCTGTGGACTGCACCTAACTTCCTCATGACGCCCCACACGGCGGCGGCGGGCCCCTACTTAAACCAGCGCCGTCTGGACCTAATGGTCGAGAACGGTAGACGGTTCGCGCAAGGTGAGTCGTTGGTCAACGTGGTGGACAAAGCAAACTGGTTCTAAGAGGTGCGGGAGCCCTAGGCCAGCCATTTGTCCCGGTGCGTTTCTACGAAAGCGTCGTCGTTTAGATGCGGATAGGCCGTGTAAATGCGATCTATCTCTGCCGACTGACCCGGCGATAGGACCTCGTCTTTTTCTAAGCACCAAATCCCTTCTAATAGGCCCTGGCGACGCAGGACTTCATGGATGCCAGCAATGCATCCAGAAAAGCCGTTGGCTGCGTCGAAAAAGGCGGCATTGCTGTCGGTCACTTCGATCGCGCGCGTTAATACGTCGTGATTGAGTGGTGAGTCGTGCTTGCGGATGGATTGACATTGTCGTAGCAGTTCGACGGCTTTTTGTGTCCAGACGGCCCAATGGCCTAGCAGACCGCCAGCAAAGTGCAGTTCCACACCGTCAAATATGTGCCGCGTCAGTAGGTCCAGCACGATATTGTCGTCGTTGCCGGTGTAAAGCGCAATCTCTTTGGCCCGTCCTGAAGCCGCTAGAGCACGCAGCACGTCGATGGTCTGATAGCGATTAAACGGGGCTATTTTTATTGCTACGACCTGCTCAATTTCGCAGAAGCGGCGCCAGAATTCGTAGCCGAGTAGGCGACCTCCAACGGAGGGCTGCAGGTAGAAGCCGACGATGGGCGCTGCATCTGCGATCGCCTGACAGTGGGCTATTAACGCATCATCATCGGCGTCGCGCAGGGCGGCCAGGCTGAGCAAGACGGCGTGATAGCCGAGATCCATGGCCAATTCGGCTTCTGCAACGGCCTGAGAGGTTGGGCCAATGGCGCCCGCGATGCGAATGCAGTCTGGCTCCCCCCTTTCGTCCATGACCTCTGCGGCTAGCTCCAGAACGGGGCGAAAGAGTCCTACGTTTGGATCGCGTATGGCAAATTGCGTGGTGTGCACGCCGACGGCCAGGCCACCCGCGCCCGACGCGAGGTAATATCGGGCCAAGGCGCGCTGTCTGGGCTCGTCAAGCGTGCGATTTGCCTTCAGGGCCAGGGGATGGGCTGGGATGACTTGGCCGTATAGCAGTGCGCTCCGGATATGGTCTGGTAGAGTTTTCATAGCAGCGTGCCTACTATTAGAAGATATGCGTTTGCCTTTACTTCTTCGTTGACGCTCCATTCTTTCACTTCTCCGCCAACTTTCTCAATGACTTTGTTGGCCATCTCGTGGAACGGCGGCCGGCCGGGATCGGCGATTACGACCTGTTGCACGCCGGCAGAAATTGATTTTTTGACGAGTTTGAAAATGGGGTCGACCATTTCGTCCCAGAAACAGATATCAGCTCCTAGGAGGATCTGGATTTCTTTCAAATCTTTTTTCTTAAGCTGCTCAAACGTTGCCTCTCTCGTTTTTACTTTCACGCCATTGATCTTTGCGTGCAAATCTAGATAGGGGAAGACAGCTGGATCTGCGTCGAGCCCTACGACTTTTGCTCCATAGTTTTTAGCGCAGAAAATACCCGTTGGGCCCCAACCGCATCCTGCTTCAAGCACACGTGTTCCCTTGGACAATCCCTGCTGTTGAATAAAGTCCATAATGCACCAGCTAGAGTTCCACACCTTATTGCCGTGGATATTGGGTTCGTACTGACTCTTTAGTTTACGGACGCGTGCATCGGCGGATTTGAGTACTGTAATACCATAGGCATGGCGTTCCGTGCTCTTTTGCTTTTTCTTTTTTCCCATACTTCTGCGTACATCTCTCCGTTGCGCCGAGCTTCCACTAGCTCGAGTGCCGTCTCGTCATTGGGTTTTATCGACTGCAACAATGTAAGAGAATTGCGCCAACGCTTCAATTCATGTAAAGGATGTCTGTGGGCATTTTTTCTTCTGTACTTAATCGCTGGCATACGCCCGGTGGTTATCGCGAATTTTTCTCTATTGCGATGCCGCTTATTTTGAGCACGGCCAGTTGGAGCATACAGCACTTTGTAGACCGCGTATTTCTCACGTGGCATTCGACAGAGGCTCTGGCTGCGGCCCTGCCGGCTGGGATTGCAAATTTCACGTTTATTAGTCTCTTCATGGGAACCGCGCAATACGCCAATACGTTTGTTGCCCAGTATACGGGGGCACACCGGCCGGAGCGCGTTGGGCCGGCGGTATGGCAGGGCACGTATTTGGCGCTGCTAAGCGGCGTGTTGGCACTTATTCCCGCCTATTTTTCCGCGGGTCTATTCGACCTGATTGGCCACGACTTAAGCATTCGCGAGCAGGAAGCCACGTATTTCCGCATTCTCTGCTACGGGACCGGGCCGCAGGTGCTGGCAACGGCCACGTCGTGCTTTTTTAGCGGCCGAGGAGAGACGTGGATTGTATTAGTCGTCAACGTCGTGGCGATTGCTGTTAATATCGTGCTGGACTATGCGCTTATTTTTGGTCACTGGGGCTTTCCCGCGCTCGGCATTGCCGGCGCGGCGTGGGCTACTAATATCGGTCTTATGATATCGGCTCTGGCCTTTACAATGCTTTTTTTGCGCAAGCGCTATCGGACCAAATTTGCAACGCTACGCGGGTGGCGTCCCGACGGTTCACTTCTGCGTCGCTTGCTGCGGTACGGTTTGCCTAATGGTGTCAACTTTATGCTTGATATCATGGCCTTTACCCTATTTCTGCTCATTGTTGGGCGCCTTGGAGCGATGGAACTGGCGGCGACTAATTTGGCTTTTAATATCAACAGTTTAGCCTTTATGCCCCTGATCGGCTGCGGCATTGCCGTATCGACTATGGTCGGTCAGCGTTTAGGACGCGATGAGCCAGAAGAGGCCGAGTACTGCACGTGGACAGGAGTTCACTTTGCCCTTCTGTATATGGGATTCATGTCACTTGGCTATCTGTTTATCCCCGACGTATTCCTATCTCCTTTCGGTATGCGTGCCGAGGGGGAAGATTTTCTCGCTGCGCGCGACCTGGCGCGTGATCTGCTGCGAGTCGTGGCTATCTACTGCATTTTTGATGCGTTTTACATGATCTTTACGGCTGCGCTAAAGGGAGCTGGAGATACTCGATTCGTCATGTGGCTGTCCGTTGCTATGGGTTGGGCGATTATGGTCGTACCGGCGTTTGTTTCCCTGACTTACTTTGACGCAAATATCTTTGTTCTGTGGAGCTTTATTTGCATTTATATAATGCTTATGGGCATTCTGTTTTACTTCCGCTTCCGCGGGGGGCGATGGAAGACCATGCGCGTTATCGAAGAGAAATTAGAAGCACTGTAGAGACTAGCGTTAAGTGACTTTCCAAGTCCTTTGCTGCGACTTCTATATTTGTGTGGTTATAGGCATCTTTGATGCCAGTCTTGTGTCTTGACAAAAGCGCGGTTAATTGCGAATCTGCAGCACTGTTAAAACGGGCGCAACTTGCCTGTGATAGATAGGGTTGGACCGAAACGGGAGCACAGCACACGATGAGTCAGCATTATTGGGGTATCGA
>CAXGPR010000036.1:0-32430 GCA_964011675.1 uncultured bacterium | reverse complement strand
ATCTGCAGGGGCAACTGTGGAACGAACGCGTTCCTTGCAGTCCGCTGGATGGTATCAGCGACGCCGTACTGATGCGTCAAATTCTGAAGCCGGGCCAGCGTTCACCAGTATTTCGCTCCTCTTCGAAAATACTCGAGGCATACGGGCGGCACTGGATTCACTTTTTTTACGTGCATGTTGGACAAGAAATTGGCCGCGTAGAGGTGCCTGAGTGGGTGGTGAAAGATCAGGGCATGCTCGAACTAGTGCACGCCTGTATCTGCGATCAGGCAGACAAGGGCCAGGGATATCCCGTTGCTCTTTCCGAAGCACATGAACGGGCGGTTGTCCGCAGCGCTGATCGAGAATCGTTCTATCGCTTTCTGCGTGACACATATGTCAAGAATGATGTGCGTGCCCGCATTTCAACAAAGAGCTTTAAAAAACGCCATGTCGGTATATGAAGCCTTTTTCTTGCTTTTTCCAGAGCGAGTAAGGGGACTAAACTGGGAGATATTAGGTGAACAGGGTGGAAGAATTATCTAATCCGCTAAGTCGATTTATGAGTGAGGAATCGAATGCGGTCAATGCATCATCGGACTCGGATCAAGCTCATGTAGGTGAAGTCGTAGAGAGCAGCACAACCGAGTTGGTTGCCGAAGCGCGTCAGCTACATGGAGCTCCGTCCTTTGGACGGTTTGTGCGTGTGGATTCAGAGGTGCCGATTGTCGGTATCGTATTTAACGTTTTTACCCATTCGATTGAAACGAATCGTCGGCCTACCGCCTATGGCAAGACGGAAGACGAATTGCGCTTAGAGCAACCGCAGATCTTTGAACTGCTGCGCACGGAGTTTCAGGCTCTTGTTATCGGCTACATAGACAAGACGGGGCCTGTTCAGATTCTGCCACCGCAGCCGGCTCGTATTCATAGCTTTGTGCACGTGTGTAGCGAGGAGCAGATTCGCACTTTTACTCATACAGACGACTACATGCGCTGCATAATCAACGCCTTTAAAGTTCCTACGGACGAGCTGCTGATTGCCGCGCTGCGCCAAACTATGCGTGCGCACGGGGGGGATCGCGCTTATTTAGTTCGCATGGGCAAAGAGCTTTCACGCCTGCTTGGAGACGACTACGATCGGCTTAGTTCGATTGTGCGTCGGGCTGCATACTGAGATGGATGCCATTTCTGATAAAGGAGTTTAGGTGAAAATTTTTAAGTCATTGCGAGGCATAGAAATAGGTGTCATAACGCGTGGGTCTCTGGTTGAGGGTCTGGAGATGAAACTCGATGCGGGGCAGAACATAGAGGACATGAAAGCGGGTAAGTTTGTCGTTATTGAGGGCGACAAGAACGACTTCTTCTCTATGGTGACAGATATGCGGCTGGACGCGAATAATCAGGAGGTCTTACTGCATCCTCCGCGTCAAGAGGACGAGCTGCTACGCCAGGTGCTCAGCGGGACTAGCACATACAACATTGTGTCACTGCGTCCGATGCTGATGATGCCTAAGGGAGCCGACGGCCAGGAGGGTCCACGTCCTGTTAAAGCTATTCCCTCTCACTTTTCGCAGGTTCAGGAGGCGATGGAAGATGACGTAGCAAAGATATTTGGACGAGAGGGAGACGAGCAGGGGAAGTATTTTTCAATCGGGGCTCCGCTTGATATGGATACACCTGTCTGCATTGATATGGTGCGTTTTGCTGAGCGTTCTAACGGAATCTTTGGTAAGACAGGCACGGGTAAATCCTTTCTCACCCGACTCGCTCTGTGCGGACTCATCCATTTTGATAAAGCCGTAAACCTCATCTTTGATATGCATAATGAGTACGGCTTTAAGGCAATGAAAGAAACAGGGCAGAGTAATTCGACCTTTGTAAAGGGACTAAAGCAGCTTTTTGGAGAGCGGGTTGCCATCTTTTCCCTCGATCCACATTCCACGCGCGCGCGCGGAGTGCAGCCCGATCACGAGGTCTACATCTCGTATGATCAGGTCACAGTAGACGATGTGGCTACGCTTCAGGACGAACTCAAGCTGAATCCTACCGCCGTTGAGTCTGCCTACCTAGTTTACGCGATTTATAAAGATCGGTGGTTGCGTACGTTGCTGGCCCAAGAGGGACCTGACGTCGAGGAGTTTGCCAAGGAGATCGGCGCACATCCTGGGTCACTTGTCGCCTTGCACCGCAAGCTCAAGCGCTTGGAAAACTTTCCGTTTATGGTGCAGAAAGGACACGCCGACGGCGATGTTGTCGATCGGATTATGGAATACTTGGATAGGGGGATTAACGTTGTTTTGGAATTTGGCCAGCAGACGAGCATGCTGTGCTATCTCTTGGTTGCCAATATTATCTCTCGTCGAATCCATGAGATGTATGTAAAAAAAAGCGAGCGCTTTTACTCGACGCAAAAGCCGGAAGATCAGCCTCGCCAGCTGATGATCACCATCGAAGAGGCGCATAAATTTCTCAATCCGTCGGCTGCAAAGCAGACTATTTTTGGGACCATCGCACGCGAGATGCGTAAGTATTACGTCTCTCTGCTCGTAGTCGATCAGCGACCTTCGGGCATTGATGACGAAGTCCTATCGCAGATTGGCACGCGGATTACGGCCTTGCTCAACGATGAGAAAGATATTCAGGCCGTGCTGACTGGGGTAAGTGGTACTGACGGTCTGCGTAGCGTGCTGGCCAGTCTCGATTCGAAGCAGCAGGCTTTGGTTATCGGCCACGCCGTCCCTATGCCAGTCGTTATAAAGACCCGAGAATACGGCGCCCAGTTTTACCGCGATATGGGCTGTCTCGACGACGTGCCTCCAGCCGAGCGCCGTGCTCAGGTGGAAAAAAAGACTAACGCCCTCTATGGGGACAATTAAGATAGCGGGTAGGTAAGATGGTGTCTTGTTCCCTTGGCCTGCTGTAGGCAACATGTTTCCACTCGTTTCTAAACTGCTGACTCCGCTGGCCTCACCTTTGGGTATTGCCTGTATACTGTGGTGTGTGGCTGCGCTTGCACGTTTTTTTAAGCCGCGCTGGAGCGTGCCATTGCTGTGGGCCAGCGTGGGCGTTTTGTCCGTGTTTAGTTCGAAGTGGGTTGGTAACGGTCTGCTCGGGCAATTGGAACGGCAATATTCCATCGTCTCGGTTGAAACGGTTCCGCAAGCGGATGTCATCGTCGTGCTGGGCGGCACTACGGTGCCGGCTTTAGCGCCGCGTGTTGAGGTCGAAGTCACTGAGGCGTTTGATCGCCTGCTGCACGGTATGCGCCTATATCGGGCGGGCAAGGCTCCACATATTCTGTTGAGCGGAGGCACTATACCCGAATTGAGCGGAAGCGAGCAGAGTGAAGCGGAGCAGCTTCGCCTGCTCGCGCTGGAGTCAGGCATTCCCGAGGCGGCGCTCTATCTCGAGGCGAAATCACGTAATACCTACGAAAATGCGCTTTACAGCGCGCGGATCATGGAAGCGGAGGGGTGGAAAAACGCGCTGTTGGTCACCTCGGCTTCCCATATGCCGCGTGCCGCTGGAACCTTTCGTGCACAGGGGGTGAATTTTGTCGCGGCGCCGACAGATGTGCGCAGTGCCGATAGCCCCTTTACTCCTACGCATCTTATGCCCACCGCACTCGGACTCGTAAAATCTACTGCCGCAGCCAAAGAGTTTGTCGGTTGGTGGGTCTACGTGCTGCGCGGATGGATATAGACCGAAGACTAAGCGTCTGGAACAAGCATCTCGGGCTGATCGCCGCGGGAAAAAGCCTGGGCTATTTCGTCGCAGCGCTCGTTATCTGGGTCGCCGGCATGTCCCCGCGTGTACTCCCAGCACACAGAAGAGCTGTTCAGCGCATCTAGCTCGTTCCAAAGGTCTTGGTTGAGGACGGGTTTTTTGGCGGCCGTTCGCCAGTTCCGACGCTTCCATCCGTGAATCCATTCTGTGATGCCCTTTAGGACGTATTCGCTGTCTGTCACCATTTTAACTTCTCGCAGCTCGCCCACGTGTTTGAGTGCTTCTATAACGGCTTGAAGCTCCATGCGATTGTTAGTTGTCTTAGCGGCAAAACCGCCCAGCTCGCGTATCGTGCCATCGGCGTAAAGAATGCGTGCAGCCCAGCCGCCCGGTCCCGGATTGCCCGAACAGGCTCCGTCGCTGTAAATCGTTATCATACCCACGTTGGGTCCCCTGTAAATTGTTTGCGTAGCATAAAATTGCCACGGCGTTGATTCTTGCTAAATTATCTCCTCTCTTGAGGGTGTCAATCGAACGGAACGGTATGAGTCAAGAAAAAGAAGTATATGATTTGGTTGTTATTGGTGGAGGTCCTGGTGGTTATACTGCCGCTGTGCGAGCTCGTCAACTTGGCATGCGCGTGGCCCTTATAGAGAGGGAAACGCTTGGAGGCGTGTGCCTCAATTGGGGGTGTATTCCCACTAAGGCCCTGCTGCGACAAGCTGAAGTGTGGTCTCTGCTGTCTCGCGGTGGAGAATTTGGCTTTGCGCTGAGCGGTGCGAAGTATGACTGGCAGCAAGTGGTCGACCGGTCGCGCGATATCGCAGATGGGCTAGCGCAGGGCGTGGCTTTTCTGATGAAGAAAAACGGCGTGGACGTATTGAATGGAACTGGTCGGGTTACGCCGCTGCGCAAAGTCGAAGTGCGTGATAACGTGGATGCAGTTGCCCATGTGCTGGAGGCGAATCACATCCTCATTGCTACCGGGAGTATTCCCCGTTCGCTACCCGGTATGGAGATAGACGGCGAGCACATCATTTCCAGTCGACAGGCCATGGTTTTAGAATCGCTGCCATCCGATATACTCATCGTCGGAGCTGGGGCAATTGGTGTTGAGTTCGCCTACTTTTTCAATGCGTTTGGTAGCCGAGTTACTCTGATAGAATCACTTCCTCAAATTCTTCCAAGAGAAGACCAAGAAGCCGCGGAGTCCCTGCGTGCAAGCTTGGAGCGCCAGGGGGTGGCAGTTGAGACGGATGCAAGTGTGCGGGGGGTGGAGGTGTTGTCGGACGGCGTGCAGGTAAGCTATGAGATGGGTGGGGGAAAGCGAGAAGTGACGGTCGAGCGCGTGCTGATGGCCGTTGGCGTAAGCTGCCAGAGTGGAGGACTTGGGCTAGAGGCGCTGGGTGTGCGCATGCGAGACGGTGCTATCGAAATAGACGAGCGCCAGCAAACTTCGGTTGAAGGAATCTGGGCTATTGGCGACGTGGCTGGACCGCCCCAGCTGGCGCACGTTGCGTCCGCAGAGGGCATAGCAGCCGTCGATTTTATGGCGGGAAGAAGCCGTCTCGGAGTTGATCGGAACGTGGTTCCCAACTGTATTTATAGCCATCCACAAGTCGCTAGTGTGGGCCTGAGCGAAGCGGAGGCTCTTGCTCAGGGCCTGGATGTAAAGGTTGGACGCTTTCCCTTTGCCGCCAGCGGTAAAGCACGTGCGGCAGGAGAGACGGAGGGCTTTGTAAAGCTTGTATTCGGATCCCGCTATGGTGAACTGCTTGGAGGCGTGATCGTTGGTGCAGAGGCTACTGAGTTGATAGGAGAGTTGGCGCTCGGACTTAGACTCGAGGCGACATACGAAGAGTTGCTGCATACAATTCACGCGCATCCGACCATGGCAGAAGGTATTATGGAGGCTGCGGGTGAAGCGTTTGGCGAAGCGATCAATATCTGACGGCGAGCCCGACAGAGGTAACCGCATTTACACGGAAAGGCGACATGAGCGAACAGAATTTTCCGACCTATGAAAGCATCGGCGTGCGGCCGCTAATTAACGCCAAGGGTACCTATACGATTATCAGCGGTTCGGTCGTGTTGCCTCAGGTTCGTCAGGCTATGTACGAAGCGTCTCTGCGCTACGTAAACCTAGAAGAGTTGATGGACGCTGTAGGAGCGCGCATCGCCGAGTTGATGAAGTGTGAATGGGGACTCGTAACAAACGGCTGCGCGGCTGCATTGTGCCAGATCACGGCCGCCTGTGTGGCCGGAACCGATCCCGAGAAAATGGCCCGGTTGCCTGATACGCGTGGTATGAAGAACGAGGTAATCGTACAAAAGAGTCACCGTCACACGTACGACCATGCCGTGCGGATGGTGGGTGTTGACTTGATCGAAGTCGTCACGCGTGCAGACTTGGAGTCTGCCATCAGCGATCGAACAGCGATGCTGCTGGTGTTTGGAGACGCCGCTGAGCGGGGAGAGATCTCGGTGCGCGATATGGCGGAAATCGGCCATGCCCATGGAATACCGACTTTTGTCGACGCGGCAGCAGAACGTCCCGACGCTCCTAACTGGTACTTAGAGCAGGGAGCTGATGCGGTGGGATATAGCGGGGGTAAGTGCCTGCGAGGTCCACAGGCCGCCGGTTTAGTCTTAGGTCGTAAGAAATTGCTGCAAGCTGCATTTATCAACGGCGCGCCTCACCACGCTCTTGGGCGGCCAATGAAGGTGGGTAAAGAAGAAATGATGGGTCTGCTGGCCGCTGTAGAGCAGTGGATTGCGCGAGACCACCAAGCCGAGTGGAAAGCGTGGGAGGAACGCCTGCAGCAGATAGCGGACGTCGTGGAGAACTATCCAACCGTGCAGACTTCTATTCGTCTACCTGGGCGATCTAATGTCGCCCCTGTTCTATCTGTTGAGTGGGATCCGCAAACGTTGGGCCTGAGCGGCGGAGAAGTGGGACGCCAGCTATCACAGGGTGCGCCGAGGATTGAGGTATTCAACGGAGCGTGCTGCTTTTCCGTCATGCCCTATATGATGCAGGAGGGCGATGCCGAAGTAGTGGCGCGCCGCTTAGAAGAGATTTTCTCGGGAATATAGGAGCGTAGGTTATGATGAATGTAGAGGGATCCTGGATGGTGCATGTTCGCTTTGTTAGGGGAGATGCAACCCATTCCATGCAGGTAGAGCAAGACGGCGAGGTCCTGCAGGGGCGCTACCGCTCGCAGTATGGTGAGCGTACGATAGAGGGTCGCGTTGAGGGAGATCTGATAAGGCTGTATGTTGCCATGCACTATCAGGCCGTGGGGACTACTTATAGATTTGAGGGCACTTTAGAGGGAGAAATGTTACAGGGTCGCGTAGACTTAGGGGAGTATTGGCAGGGAGAATGGGAAGCCAAGCGCGTGGAGTAAGTTCATTTATACCGTCTTTTGCTTGCCGAATGCACACACTCCGTGGTACTTTTGGTCGAGAGGCCAAAAGGAGAGACCGAATGAACGCACCGCACTACACTGTATTCGCTTTGATCGGGTTCTTGCTGTGTGCATGCAGCGGGGGGAATGAATCGACGATTGGCCCAAAAGAGGCGTCGCTGCCCGAAGCGTCCGTGCTACGCGTTTCGCAGATTGGCGACGGCGAAATACGGCTGAGTTGGCAGGCTGTCGCTGATGAGGGCGATGTAGTATATGTAGTTTATCGTAGCGTCCAAGGGAGTGAGGCCGTCGTCGTAGACTCGACGTTTCGCACACAGTACGGTGATCGAGAATTAGCATACGAAGCGGAGTACGCTTACTACGTAATTGCGGTTGATGATCTCGGTCGCGAGGGCCCGCGTTCCAACTCTGTATCCGGACAGCCGTTTAACAACCTTGCCCCACTCGCCCCAACGGAGCTGCGAGCAGTCGGGCATAACATTAGTCTGCTTGATCAGCTGGAAATTGCCCTGGACTGGGCAGCCAACGGGGAGGCCGATCTCGTGGGCTACCGCGTCTACCGGTCGGTGGATGCGTCGTTTACCCCAACGTCTGACCTGTTAATTGCTGAGGTAGAAACGCCGCGCTACATCGACCTAGCAATCGAAGTAGGCACCATGTATTACTACCAAGTTACGGCCTTTGACAGGGGCAATAAAGAGAGCGCCGGATCCGTCGGGGCCAGCGACCTTGCGTTGCCGCTTCCCGAGCTAGTCGAACCGATTACTGGACAGCTGGCATCGGCCAAGACGGTTTTTTCATGGCGTCCAGTCGCCGGAGCGCTTTCCTACCGCGTTATTGTTACTACTTCGCCGACGAGCGGTGAGGTTTCAGACATGGAGTTAACGGCTGATACGACGGCCGTATTCAACGGGCGCACCTTATTGGGCAGCGCGCAGGAAACACTCGTCTCGGGTGAGATTTACTACTGGAAGATTATCGCCAGCACGCGCGATGGAGGCGTGGAAAACTCTGTTAGTGCGATAGAGGACTTCAAGGTGAGATAATGCGCGTGGATCCCGGTGCACTGAGCGTGCTCAGTACGCTGCGAGAAGCAGGATTTCGGGCGCTGCTGGCCGGCGGGTGCGTGCGCGATATGCTCATGGGAAATGAGCCTGTGGATTGGGATATTGCAACCGATGCAGGGCCCGATCAGGTAGGCGAGCTTTTTCCGCGCACGCTGCCGGTGGGAGCGCACTTTGGTGTCAGCGTCGTCCTTACAGATCGGGGACAGTACGAGGTCGCTCGCTTTCGCCGCGACGGTCCCTATCTTGATGGCCGACATCCAGCCCGCGTCGAGCCGGCTGATGAAAGCGCTGATGCACAACGGCGAGACTTCACAATTAACGGCCTCTTTTACGATCCTTTCCAAAATGAAATAATAGATTATGTAGGCGGGCGGGATGATATTGAACGCGGCCTTGTCCGCGCTATCGGCGACCCACACGCGCGTTTTAGCGAAGACTATCTGCGCCTTCTACGCTGCGTTCGCTTTGTTGCGCGCTTCGATTTTTCTATTGACGACTCGACCCGTATGGCGCTCAGTGATCTTGCTGATGGTATTGGATCTATCGCGGCTGAACGCGTCGAAGAGGAGCTGACGCGGATGCTGACCGATCCGGGTGCGGTGCGCGGACTTGAGTTGATGATGGAAAGTGGCTTATTGAGTGCAATACTCCCCGAATTAGCTCGGTTGCGCGGTGTCGAACAGCCACCCGAATTCCACCCTGAAGGCGACGTTTGGACGCATTCGCTTCTAGTTATGGGGCAGCTGGATAATCCCGTGCCCGAATTGGCTTGGGCCGCGCTGCTACACGATATCGGAAAAGAGCCTACGTTTGAAGTGCGGGACCGCATTCGCTTTAACCGACACGATATTGTTGGAGCAAAGATGGCCGAAGCGATTTGTCGTCGTTTGCGCATGTCCAACACACGTACGGAGCGAATAGGCGAACTCGTTGCAAAGCATATGTGCATTCGCAACATGCCTAATATGCGCGAGAGCACGCGCCGTCGCTTTCTACGGCAGGACTGTTTTTTACAACTTCTCGAATTGCACCGGGCCGACTGTATGGGATGCCATGGAAAGCTCGATTTGTATGAATACTGTCAGACGCAGCTTGAGCTGCTGAGCGAAGAGCAGCTGCGACCCCCGCGTTTGGTGAACGGTCGAGATCTGCTGGAATTGGGGTTGGAGACCGGTCCACTTGTAGGGCGGGTCTTAAGGCGGTTGGAAGAGGCTCAATTAGAGGGTGACATAGAGAGTCGAGACCAGGCGTTCGCCTGGGTGCGCAGTCGCTACGGTGCTTCTTTAAAAGAGGTAGAAGATTAGCCGAACGCTACCCCATGCCCTCTCTCAAGACGTTGATAATGCGGTTGTGGGAAGCAGGGGACATTAAGTAGACGCCAGACCATCCTTCCCGACGTATTCGTTGCACCTGTTCAGCTGCCAATTCTGCACCTGCAGCGGCCTGATCTTCCGCTTTGTCAAATCGCGCTAATCGCTCCAATACCTCGTCGGGAACGACCATGCCCGGGACGGCTGCCATACGGCGGGCGTGGGCTGCATTGGCTAAGATTAGCACGCCGATCAGCACGGCGCTTTGCTCGCGGAAGGGAGCGAGCGTGTCTAGCGCGGCGTGGTTAAAGACGGGTTGAGTCATTATGTAGTCGACCCGTGCTTCTAGCTTGCGTTGAAGCTTCTCTGTTTCGCTTTCCATATCAAGCGCTTCGGGCTCGAAGCCTGTGCCTACCGTAAAGCGCGTTCGAGGGTCTCGATGAGATCCTAGTTTCTGACCACCAAAATCTATGCCGGCGTTGAGGAATTCTTGGACGTAGCGGATCAGCGTGGCAGAGTCCATATCAAAAACAGCGCTAGAACGAGGGTAGGTAGGCGACATCTTGGGTGGGTCCCCTGTAATGAGGAGGACGTTGTGTATTCGGTTTGCCCAGTATCCAATAAGGCGGCTTTGCAAGCCCATCGTATTGAGGTCACGCAGCGTAAAATGGGGAATGAGCTCGAGTTCATCGTCGGCTTTCCAGCCCAAGCGATGGCGTATGAGGTGGATAAAGTCTCCCGGCGGCATTAGGGGAATGCCGCGCGATCCATCAGTCAGATCAAGGGCATCCGCAAGGCCACTAGCGGCCAGATCTTGGATAAATTGCATGCGTGCTTTAATGCCCCCCGTACCGCGCGAGGGAAGGAGTTCGACACTTATGGCAAATTCTTTATTAAATATTTTTTGAGAAAATGGTCCGTTGTCTCGCTTGATTTCTATGGGAGTCGGTTCGCCCGCATGGTCCCATGCGATTTGACTCTGTATCTGCGTTTTGTGCAAACTCCGTAGGTAATTGTGCATCTCGTTTATATGAGCGGGATACACGTCGCAGCAACCACCTAGCAAGTGCGCGCCGCACTGCGCCGATTGACGGGCAAAGCGGCCCATGAACTCTGGGTTAACGCCCGTCAGATAGCGATGCCCAATGCGCTGAAAATCGCCTCCATTGGGCATTAGAGAGAGCTGGATCTGGCCTGCCTTAACCGACTCAAGCTCTGAAACTGTTTTTAAGAAGTCCCGCGCCTCCCACGGCGCACAGCAGTTGACGCCAAGAACATCAGCGTGCAGGTCTACAGCTGTTTTTGCAAAGAGGAGAGGGTCCAGATCCCAGCTGTCATTCGCCTGCTGATGCAGGGACATTTGAACCACGACGGGAACAGATTTGGATAAGCTATGTACGACGTCTAATACAGCGCTGACGTGTAGAAGAGATGTGAAAGTCTCAAACAAGAGGGCGTCGACTCCTGCACCTACGAGCGCCTCTATTTGAGGTTTGTAGACGGCCCGCACTTCTTGGGGTGATTCGCGTACTTCTAAGGTGGGCCCAATAGAGCCGATAACAAAAAACGGATCGTCTCTGCTTCGTTTTGGATTATACTGTTCGATGGCTTCTCGGGCTACTAAAACCCCATGCCTATTGAGCTCTTCTACCCTATCGGCCTGGTCGTGAATCGCTAAATGCGTGTGATTCGCTGCGAAAGTGTTAGTTATGAGGGTGGTCGCCCCTGCTTGAAGATATTCCAAGTGGACATCGCGTATGAGGTCGGGATTGTCTGCGTTAAAAGTTTCATACAAGTGGTTCTGCTCGGACAGGCGCCCAGTCCGTTCGAAGAGTAGCGAACCCATTGCTCCGTCGCATAAAAGAGGTGCGTCTTGGAGGTATTGTAGGAAGGAGGACATAAATGTGTTTCTCGTTCTTCAGAATGCCTAAAGAGTTAGCTCTTTACCTTTGTATAAGTATATCAAGATTTGCTGATATATCCAAATGGTAACAATTGTTTGATGTAAATATTTATTCTATTTTGTGTCATATCGTGTTGATCATGATCGCTGTCCAAAATATTCAGCAAAAATGAAGAAATCGTCGAAGTCAACGTCGTCATCGTCGTCCATGTCGTAGGTTGGATTCCACTGTAGATCTCCGATGCGCGTCCCAAAAACGTCTGTAAAGGCAAAGAAGTCAGTAAAGTCGACGACTCGGTCACCGTTAAAATCGCCTGGCAAGTCTGGCTTTGGAGGTATGATTTGTTGGGAAAGTGAAAACTCGAGGGATGTCGTACCGCCTCTGCCATCCTTTACCGTAAGCAAAATCAACGTTGATCCCGAGCTGTCGGCTAGTGAGGTGATACGAAGCGAATCGTTGCTGACCGAGACGGTCGCAAGAATCGGGTCTTCTATGTAGGCGGTAAAGCGCAGCGTATCACCGTCCGCATCGAAAAAGTAAGGTGCAAGCGCTATCGACAGCGTTTGACCAGGAGCAATTTGCTGCGATGGCACATTTTCCTGCACGGAAGGAGCGCTGTTGGCAGGGGGCGGTGCGTAGTCTACAACTAGATGAGGGCGCTGTACAAAGTTGGAGTTGTAGCGACTCGCAAAGCGCTTTGCCGTTGGCGCGGTGGATTCATCTCCCACGAGAATCCAGCCCATGTTTTCTGATGGACTGTCTACCCAACGCTGCACGTCTGCCACTAGTGGACCGCTGGACCAGCGGTACTCTCCTATACCAGTTACGGTTTGATTCGCGCTTGGCGATTGAATAAAATCTCCGCCTTCCCGCTTCCAGAGGTTGTCGGGATAACGCGCGTGAAGCCAGGTCGCATCGTCTGTGGTGGCGTTTCCGCCTGCGCCTTGTCCTCGCGTCCCAGCAGAACTGCCCTCACCCCAGTCTGCCTCCAAGCGATGCACGTTAATTTCATTGGGTCCTGCTTTGCTCCTATTCATGTAGAGAATCAGTTCGGCGTCGCTAACGATCGAACCCTCTGGCAGAGTAGAAAGATCAAAGTGCAGTACACAGCGTCGGATGTTGTTGCCTGCAGTGGTTCCAACAAAGAGGTGAAAGCCGATCCCATTGCTCAGATTGCCAGCTGCGCTTTCATACAGCGTATTGTCTTTGCTCGGAAATATCGTGGCCGTTTCGGGCCAGCCTGTTTTGGCAACGGCTAAAATGCAGATCAGCATCATTTTATACACGGACGACCTGGCTTTTGAAAGCGGTTCTTGGTTTTCACAAAGACGCCCTGAGTAAGGCCAGGACGCCTTCCCGAGCAAAGAATATAATCAGATCGGCGTGCTTTGCTCGGCTTTGACGCCTGCTCTTTGAGTCGTCTACACTAGTTTATCGGCCACAGTGGCGTATGTTTGCTTAAACCAGAGACCTAAAACGAGGGCCAAGATCCCGCCGGTAAGGGCCACTTCCCAGCGCCCTACGTAAAAGCCGGACAGGCCAATAATGCCCCCACCGACGGAGACCGCACCCAAGAGGGCCGTAGCCAGACCGCGAGCGATAGGTGCTCCACCTGAAGAGCGGGTGCCGGCCTTCTCAGCTATGGGGCCCCACCAGCCCATGGGTCGGGCCTCTCTGTAGAAACTCAGCAGCTTTTCTTCGGGTTCAGGTTTGGTTGCTAAAGCAACGATAATCCACAGCAGGCAGGTCATGGCAATAGAAGAGAGTACGACCACGTAGTCTGTATCTTGTCCAGCGTCAATAACCCACTTGAAAAGGACCTCTTTGTTCAAGAGGAAGATCAGCGGTCCACCAAAAGATGCGGCTATCCGAGCGGACCCGTTGAAGCGCCACCACCACCACTGCCCCCAGTTGGCCGTCAGTTCAGCGGAAGAAAGGCCGAGCATGAACACGGCTATATCGATCACGTTGGTCGCGCGCAGGGCTACCATGAGCGACAGGCCCATTATGACGACCATGACAATGCGGCCGATGTTCATGTAGTGGAGCATTTTTGCACGGGGGCGAATAAATCGGCGGTAGATATCATTGATAAAAACCTGGGCGCCAAAGTTCATGTTGGAGTCGACCGTCGACATGATGGAGGCAAACATAGCAACGAGTGCTAGGCCGAGAAGGCCCGACGGTAGGTAGTGGCCAAGCAGCAGTCCGTAGGCTAACTCCTTATCCATGCTGCCGTCGTGGAGACCCGGCCATTTGACCATTGCTCCCAGGGCGGGCAGGGTGAGCATGACCAGCATGACAAAGAGCACAATCTGGGTCCATACATACATGCGGGTCGCCTCGCGGTTGTCGCGGCAGGACAACAGGCGCTGTCCCTCCATCGCTCCGCCCATAGGAGCGAGATCGCCTCCGTACCCAACTGCAGTTCCGACGGTCCAGGCGATAATGGCAACCAGTCCCAACATCTCGTGATTCATAGGGGGATGCCAACTGACTACGCCCTCGCCAAACTGGGTTACCAGTGCATCGTAGAGACCGGTGGGTCCGCCGAAGTCTTGCAAGACGAGTATCATGAGAACGAGAGACGAGGCGATCATAATGGCTGTCTGAATAATATCAGACATGACGACTCCCATATAGCCTGAAAGAACCACGTAGAGGAGTATAATGGGAATGGCGACCAGAAAGGTCTCTAGACGCGACCAGCCAAGGAGTACTTCGGAGACCTTCGTCAGTCCGAGGAGACCGGCTCCTGTCCAGGCGACAACGGCGATAAAGGCGCTCCGCATGGAGACCCAAGCGCGCATAGTTGCAGCCGCAGAACCGCTAAAGCGGCGCTCATAGAACTCGGGCGAGGTCGAAATTTTTAACCGTCGCCAGCAGGTGGCAAAGAGCAGACCACCAATAAGCAGGGCCAGGCCAAACCGGCTCATATAGAACCAGCAGATAAACGTGCCCGTGATAACGGTCATGCCGCAGTAGGCTGGAGCTACGTCCGCGTTCATACAGGTCACGGCATAGCTCGTGCCGTTCATCCAGCCTTTCATATTGCGGCCGCCGAGAAAGTAATTGTCCAAATTCTCTTGGGCAAAGCGGCGATAGTAGAGGCCCATGCCTAGCAGACACAGCATATAAATGCCCATGAGGGTATAGTCTAAAGTAGAAAGCCCAACGATTTCCATAGGCTCCTCGATTCGCTTTTAAAACAAATGAATAGGCGGTTTGCGTACCCCTCTTTAATAGGCAACGGGGAGACGGTCGGCAAGTCTGTTTTTTTGGAACAAGGGCGATGTGTAGAGGGGTTTCTGTCAGGTGAAAAAGTTTGATGGAGAATTGCATTATGCCTACATTGGGGGACTGATTTTAGGAGGATAGTATGCAACATAAAGCAAGTCGCGTTGGACTGGTCAAGGGCGCAGAACGTCGGTCGAATGTTTACGGATCCATGGAATTAGTGCGCGCCGATATAGAGGCCAAAGTGGGTGAGCAGGTGCTGCTCAAGCCCAATTTCTTATCGAGTGAAAACCAGCTGGCATCGACGCATGCTGATGCCATGCGGGGGGCGATTGATTTCTTGTTATCGGTTCCACGCCCGCCAGATGAAATTGTCATTGCCGAAGGAGGTAATGAGGAGTACTCGGGAGAAGCCTTCGATAATTTTGGTTATCGGTGCCTGCCAGATGAATACGACATCCCCATTCGCTTAGTTGATTTGAACGAAGAGACTCAGTGGGAAGAGACCACCATTTTTACGGCCACGCGGGAAGAACGCGTCGTGCGCATGCCAAAGACAGTGCTTGCCTGTCCTTGTACTATCTCTGTGGCCGTAGCCAAAACGCACGATGTCTGCGTAGTCACGCTGGCGCAGAAAAACTTGATTATGGGGACGCTTCAGAAGGAGGATCGCATATGGATGCACGGTTTTCCTTCGCATCCAGACCGAATTCTACCTGACGAAGCGCAGGTGCTGAACGTCAATCTCATTCGCTTATCGCGCTTTCTCAAGGCCGATATCGGTCTCGTCGATGGAACAGTAGGTTTGCAGGGCAACGGGCCAGGGGGTACGGACGTCGTTGATTTGGGAGCAGCTGCGGCATCGGTCGACGTATTTGCGGTCGACGCTGTGATGAGTAAGGCCATGGGGTTTGAGCCCATGCAGTTGGGTCTATTACACTACGCTGACGCGTTGGGAATGGGCGTGGGTGATTTGGAAAACATCCAGATCTTAGGGACGCCCTTAAAGGAGATTGCACAGTCCTTTTTACCCCATGAAACCACTGAACAGCAGCTACAGTGGCGCGAAGCAGAAGTGGAGCAATTTTTACCGCGATGAACGATCGACCGAATATTCTTTGGATTTGTACTGACCAGCAGCGCTACGATACCATCGGCGCGCTCGGGTATCATCACGCCGACACGCCCCACATAGACGGGTTGGTTGCCAAGGGGATCGCGTTCACGCGGGCCTACTGTCAATCGCCCATCTGCACGCCCAGTAGAGGGTCGTTTCTCACTGGGATGTATCCTAGTGCCATACACGTGACGGGCAATGGAAACGAAGCCTTTCCTTCCTCTCCTCCGTTGGTTAGCAAACGTCTGGCGGATGCCGGGTACGACTGTGGTTTGATTGGCAAGTTACATTTGGCCAGTGCGTACCGGCGTATTGAACCGCGGGTCGACGACGGCTATCGCTTCTGGGAGTACAGTCATGCGCCGCGCGACGACTGGCCTGTTGGACACGGTTATGCGGATTGGGTCCGCCAGCAGGGGGCGGTTCTGGATGAACTGACGAAAAATCCTCAGGGCGTGCCGGCCGAATTACATCAGACGACCTGGTGTGCTGAAAAAACTATTGAATTCATGCACCAGGATCGCCAGGGTCCTTGGATGGCTTGTGTGAATATCTATGATCCCCATCCGCCCTTTAATCCCCCCCAGGACTATCGCGATTTGTTTGATCCGGCCGATATGCCGGGACCGCTTTTTCGTGAGAGCGATATTGAACAGCAGGAAAAATTGGCTAGGGTTGACTTCCAGTCGGTCGTGCGTTCGCCCGATGCACTGGATATACGCGATCCACTCCGGCCCGAACGAGGACGGTCTGCTGATGGACGCGTGCTGCAGGCTGCTTACTGCGCCATGATTAAGCTGATAGATGATCAGGTGGGGCGCATAATCGCCTCGCTTGATGCGTCAGGACAGCGCGATAATACGGTAGTTATTTTTACTTCGGATCACGGTGAAATGCTAGGTGACCATGGTTTGATCCAAAAGGGCTGTCGCTTTTATGAGGGACTGGTGCGCGTGCCGCTCATTTTTTCTTGGCCTGGTCATGTTGCTGAAGGTGAGCGTAGCGACGCGCTGGTTGAACTGCTCGATAAGACGCCCACAATTATGGAATTGGCAGGAGTAGAACCGCCGCAACGCATGCAGGGAATCTCTCTCTTACCAATGCTGCGTGGGGAGGCTCCGCTGGATCATCATCGCGACTCCGTGCGCTGTGAGTACTACGATGCCCTCGACGAACCTGACGGATCCTTTGCGACGATGTATCGGGACGAACGGTACAAGCTGGTTATTTATCACGGTCACGAATTGGGAGAATTGTACGACCTAGAAGAAGATCCCGAAGAGTTCGAGAATATGTGGGACGAGCCTGAGGCCCAGCCCGTTAAACTTGATGTTATGCAGCGTAGTTTTGATGCTTCTATGCTTGCTATGGATCGAGGATCTCCTCGCGTGGGGCCGATGTAGTGGACGTCTTTGGCAGAGTGCAAAACCAGCGTCAAATCGAGAGTCAGATCGTGCGTTGGCGTGATTCGGAAGCGCGAGCAGAACGGGATGTCGTTAGCGTAGAAGAGCCGCTGGAAGTGCGCATCGAAGGAACCGCGGTCGCCGTCATCATGCGGACGCCTGGCGATGATTTTGAACTGAGCGCGGGTTTTTTGCTCAGTGAAGGTATCCTCGATGGGCCCGATGCAATTGGTTCAATTTCTTATTGTCCTCATGCTGATTCACCCAATGAAAAAAACGTAGTTGAGGTTAAGCTATCAACTGGCTACACCTTCGATTCTTCTCAGCTTAAGCGCAATTTTTACGCATCATCTAGCTGCGGCGTTTGTGGTAAAGCCAGCATTGAGGCGATAACGGTAGGTCGGAGCATAGTTAGAGACGATTTTATCGTAGATGCACAAGATCTGTGCACATGGCCTGACGCAATGCGTCAAGCGCAGGCCGTTTTTGAAAAGACTGGATCGCTGCACGCGGCGGCCCTGTTTAGAGAAAACAAGACCCTTTTAGACATTCGCGAAGACGTGGGGCGACATAACGCAGTCGATAAAATCGTCGGTTCATTTGCGCTACGAGGGGAGGCATTGCCCGATGGGACCGCTCTGCTGGTGAGCGGTAGGACCAGCTTTGAGATCGTGCAGAAAGCCCTAGTCGCTGGCATTGTTTTTGTGGCTGCGGTATCTGCTCCCTCCAGTCTGGCTGTTGAGTTGGCCCGTGCCGGAGGTATGACGCTTGTGGGATTTTTACGTGGTAAGGGATTCAATATCTATGCTGGCAGCGAGCGAATTCGCGGCGATGTCCCTATTATAGGGGAATAACGCATCAGTAGCGACTGCATTTCAAGGGAGGCAATATGGCTAAGCGCAAAGTGAGTAAGAAACCACAGCTGCATCTGTGCGCTGCAGCGTGGACAATGACAAATTATCCATCGGCCGAAAAAGAATGGACGATAGATCGCAAGGTGAAGGCTGCCAAAGAGGCCGGCTTTGCTGGGTTTAGTGCCGGTCCGCAGCTCGAAGTGGCCGAAGCGTGCGCTAAACATGGGCTTCAGTTGGTCGGTGGCGTTGACGTGGGTACTGTAAAAGAGGCCGACGAAAAGATGCGCCTGTTTAAAGAGGCCCAAGCTGTGCACGTCAACGTACAGCTGTGTGATCACGATACAGAAATTTCTAAGGCCGTCACGGTGGCGCGTGCCGTTATTGAGGGTGGGGCAAAACACGGAGTGAAGCCGGCGATTGAATGGCATCGTGATACAGTGACCGAAACGCCGGAAAAAGCGCTTGCACTAGCGACTCAGTATGAGAAACGCTACGGTAGCAAACTGCGCATGAACTTTGATCATTCTCATCCTGCCATCATTAAGCAACTGCGTCCGGATACCTTTTGGCCGCGCATTGCCGAATATCGCCCTGACTTGCTGGCGACGAGTGAGCTGATACACTTCCGGACCTTTACCGGAAGTCACTGCCAAACTCCTATAACAAACGGCCGTGGAAAGCTGGATGCTGATTTTGTTGCGTGGCGCGACCATTTTCTCCGCCATGTTCTGGAAGCTTGGATTAAGGCTCAGCGGAGCGCAAAGGAGCTTTGGGCAGTTGTTGAACTGGGTCCCAAGGGCTCGGGGTATGCGCTTGACTGTTTTCCCGACGTGTGGAAAGACGCCATCGTCGCCCGCGCCGAAATAGAAAGCGAGTTTAAAAAAGCCCTCAGGCGGGCAAAGAAATAGCGCCTGTGTAAACCAGAATCAATAAGGGGGAAGGACGGCATGCCCTTCCCCCTTATTGATATACGCCTGAGGGAATGTATTACCAAGCGGTCCAACCTCCGTCTATTGGTAGAACTACACCGGTTACGTAGGGACTGGCCTTCGAAGCTAAGAACAGGAGCGCGGTCGCGAGCTCGGATGGGTCGCCAAAGCGGTCTTGAGGGGTGAAGGAGCGCAGGCGTTCACTGAGCTTTTCGTCTGCTAGTGCGCTTTCGGTTAGCTCAGTGGGAAAGTAACCGGGGGCGAGCGCATTCGCCGTAATACCATGGCGGGCCCATTCGACCGCCTGCGATTTAGTCAGTCCTACCAGCGCGTGCTTGCTTGTCGTATAGGCACCGAGTCCGTGCATGACAGAGGCCCCTAGCCCGTAGACAGAAGCCACGTTGATTATGCGTCCACTACCCGAAGACTTCAAGAGGGGAAAGAGGGCTTTAGAAAGCTGCCACTGAGCCGTAGTGTTAAGGTGAAGTGATTCGCTAAAATCCTTCTCTTTCATGCGGTTAAGGGGGTCTCTTTTTCCGGATCCCGCGTTGGATACGAGGACGTCGCAAGAACCAAAAATACGTGCTACTTCATCGGCAATATGTGTTATATCTTCCGGTGACTGGAGATCTGCAGTACACGGTTCAACGCGACCTTCCATCGGTTTTGTTTCCTCGGCTAGCGCCTCGAGCCTGTGTCGCCGGCGAGCCACGGCTAGCACGTTGGCACCTGCTTGCGCCAGCGTGCTAGCCATAGCTGCGCCTAGGCCGCTGGAGGCGCCCGTTACAACGGCCGTGCGCCCAGCGCAGCCAAAGAGTTCGTTAAGGTAGACCGTTGTTTGCATAGGGCTCATTCTGTATGTGAGAGGAAGGGTAGTTGGATTGAAGCGTGTCTTGAGCGTTTCAAACAGTGGCTCTTCATAATCTGCATGCAATAGGCATTTGGTCAAGTCATTTGATGCAGAGTCGATATGGATTTACATTGTTCGCCTCGCACCTATTAGAGCGTGGAGAACGACATGAGCGAGCGTAAAAAGATTGCAGCGATCATAACGTGCTACTACCCATTTTCTCATGCTGACGTGATTGTCACAAAGTTTCTCAAGGGCTTTCCCACAGACGAAGCGCTAGAAGCGCCTCAGGTAGACGTTGTCTCCATGTACCTCGATCAGATACACGAACGAGACGTCGGCTTGTCTTTGGCCGAAGAGCACGGGGTCACGCGCTATGAGAGCATTTCTGCTGCGCTGTGCTTGGGGGGCAATGAACTCGCCGTAGACGGGGTGCTCATCATCGGCGAGCACGGGGACTATGCGTGGAACGAAAAGGAACAGCATCTCTACCCGCGTCGCTACTTTTTTGAACAGATATGCGGAGTATTTTCTACTTCTGACCGCTCGGTGCCTGTTTTTTCTGATAAGCACCTGTCCTGGAGTTGGGAACAGGCCAAGTGGATGTATGATCGAGCGCTCGATCTAAAAATTCCTTTTATGGCGGGGTCGTCCCTACCCCTGTGTTACCGACGCCCTTGGTTGGAACACGCACTGGAAACGCCTATGATCGAAGCCCTGTCTATCGCGTATGGGGGTCTAGACTCGTATGGGTTTCACGGGCTGGAAACGCTCCAGTGTATGGTCGAACGGAGAGTGGGAGGAGAAACGGGCATAGTAGCCGTTCAATGTCTGGAGGGCGATGCAGTGTGGGAGGCCTCCGAGAAGGAGATGTGGTCCGAAGAATTAGCCGAAGCCGCGTTAGGGCACATTGAGCCAGGCAGCCCAGTTGCTTATAGAGGCGAAGGTAGTCTGCGGCAAAACAGCGATCAAGCGGCCGTTTTCCTCTTGGAATATGCAGATGGGTTTAAGGCCGCAACGCTGATGGCTAACGGGTTTAATGGCTGGCTAAAGGGGTGGGGATATGCTGCGCGCGTCGAAAATCGAGTTGAGTCCTGCGAATTCTACCTGCACGGTGATCCGCATCCCCATTTCTCGTTTCTGAGCCTCAATGCTCAGGATCTCTTTCTCACGGGGCAGCCTACCTATCCGGTTGAGCGAACGCTATTGGTCAGCGGGGCGCTCGAAGCCCTGTTGGATTCGCGTCACAGAGGCCACGTGCGGATCGAGACGCCCCACCTTGACGTGTCATACCGATCGTTTTCTGAACGCCCCCGTCGTGCGATGCTTGAGCGGCCTACGGGACCGGCCACGGTACCTTGGCGACCGGAACGGGCGTAGATAGGAAACCAAGTCAGTTAAGATAAATTTCTATTAAGGAGGAAACAGATGACCGACGTATTGATTGTAGGTGATGGCCCTGCCGGGTTGAGTGCAGCACTATTTCTAGCTAAAAACGAAATGAGCGTCAAGGTATTCGGACAGGATCAGACGCTGATGCACAAAGCTGTGGTTTATAACTATTTGGGTATTCCTGATATCACAGGAAGCGAGTTTCAGAAAGTAAGCCGTCAGCAGGTTGAAAAATTTGGTGCCGAACTCTTCGAGGGTGAAGTCAATAGCGTAGAAAAGGGTGCAAGTGGTTTTACTGTTCAGACAGACGACGGTGTAAGCCACGAAGGCGAGTATTTAATCTTGGCTACTGGGCCGAGTAATCCCTTGGCAGAAAGTCTGGGCGTCGATAAGGGTGATGAGGGGTTGGTGTCTGATCGCAGCGGTCGCACGGGCGTTGACGGTTTGTATGTGGTTGGATGGAGCACGCGTTTGAAGAAGATCCAGGCGATTATATCAGCAGGAGACGGCGCCTGTGCTGCCCTCGATATACTGTCGGCCCGGGCAGGTGAAGATGTGCACGACTTCGACGTGGTGAAGTAAAAAATGGCATCCCTCCACAAACTCGGCGACTAAATGCTTTGTTTGCAGAGGGATGCCTAGCGGGTAACACTCAGAGTTACTGATGCCTGAGCAAGAGCTGTGCCATGTTTCCTGCAAATAGTTGTTTTCGGCTTTTTTAGCTGAAAAACTGTTATGAACCTCTGATTCGCGTTCTCTCCTTTTCACGGGGAACGCGAATTTTTTTCTCTTTTTTATTTGTGTTAGGCATTTTATTCAAGCCCCCTACATTAATGTCGTGTTTGATGAAGACGTAGTGGCTAACAAAAGGGCATCAGGTGTTTGACTTTACAAACCGTGCCATGTTATATTGAACCGCCTCTTAACAATCCTAAAAGGATACGAGGGGGAGAATATTAACTGTAATGGAGATACTGGCGTAAATTTAAGCTATGACAACCAAATTTCCTACATGGAAGCTAAGTTCGATTCCATCCAGCCTGAAATTGATGTTTGACACACCCAAGTCACCGTGTCCGAAGAGTAGTTGGAAGACCTACGCCTTGAAGTAAAAGAAAAAGAAGTCCTGCTAAGCAATCTAGCCGATGCCGTTTTGGATTTTGGACAAAAGCCTCAAGAGTCTGAAGGAGGACTTGGTGCACAGGAGCGAGTTCAACTCGTTGAAAGAGGCGTACATGAATGATGCGGCCTCCGGATCTGATAGCCGTGCGTCCGCTCTACCCATTCCTGTTCGCCATTTAGCGAGCAGGTTTTTTTATTTATGAAGTGTATGATGACCGAATCTGTAAGACGCGAGGGCGCTCGCCTAAGCGATTACAAGAAGCATTACAGCGTAGATGCTGAAGCGATTGTAGATCCAGAAAAGCTCAATCCGCACTGGCGCGCTTCAGAGCGCAGACGCCTGCAGTTGCTAGTTAAGTTACTGACATTGCGGCCCGGTGAGCGCGTGCTCGATATTGGCTGTGGTTCAGGTTGGTTGGCCGATCGCTGTCGGCGAGTTGGGGCTCAAGTAGTCGCTATGGATATCGGGCGCAAGGGCGTGCATGGCGCACGGCAGCGCTATCCGAATGTCGCCTCTTATGAGGTAGGTGATCTCTATCATTTGCCCTACGCCGCGAACCGGTTTGATGCCGTCATTCTTTCCGAGGTCGTCGAACATCTTGAAGACATTCCCTCGGCCCTGCGCGAAGCAGCGCGCGTGCTCAAACCGAGTGGACGAATGGCAATCAGCGTGCCCTATCGGGAAACTATTGTCGAGCATTTATGTGTGCACTGTAACAGGCTGACGCCGGGCAATGCCCACCTGCATTCCTTCAACCGCGAAAAGATGGCCGGTTTGTGCCAGGAAGGGGACGTTGAAGTTGTGCATGTACGGCTGTTAGCCAACAAGCTGTCCGAGATGGCCGGCTTCCCTCTCTTGAGCGCCCGCTGGCCCTATGTCGCTTGGCGGACCGTAGACGTGTTGCTCAATAGACTCCTGCCCAAGGCCTCTTTTATGGCAACGCTGGC
Organism: uncultured bacterium; assembly: GCA_964011675.1. Classification (GTDB taxonomy): domain Bacteria; phylum Latescibacterota; class UBA2968; order UBA8231; family UBA8231. The sequence continues at coordinate 9,158 of CAXGPR010000036.1, read as the reverse complement.
CCGCAAAAAGTCTTGATATGGGTCGGTTGACCCGTAAAGTTGGCCTAGTCGCGCTCGGACGGGGGGCTAACGCACTGGCTATATACGCCGTATATGCGCTGGCGGCGCGAACGTGGGACAAAGCCCATTGCGAGGTATTTGCTGCCCTTTGGGTATTGAGTAATGCCCTAGTTCCCATCTTCTTGATAGGCCTGCCAACGGCCGTCCTCTATTTCTTTCCTCGAAGAGAAAATACGCGGGGTCTCGCTTTGCAGGCGGGATGCTGTGCGCTTGGTTCAGCTCTTTTTCTGGGCGGTTTGCTGCACGTTGCTGGAATTGAACTCTTCGCCATTTTGCGCGGGGATGGAGGCGCGCCGCCCGGCATGGAAGATCCGCTGGCGGCTTTTATTCCTTACGTTGTCGCTCTGGTTGCAGGCGGAGTGCTCGACGCGGTGCTCGTGGCAGCTGAGCGCGCGCACTGGCAGGCGCTGTTGGGACTGGGGTCTTCTGTCGGACTCGTCGCTGCCGCAGCCATGGGCTATGCGTGGGGATGGACGACGTCCGAGGTCTTGTGTCTTATCTCCTGCGTCGGCGTACTTCGCCTTGCAGCATCGTACGCTCTAGTCTATCATGCCGTCGGGTTTGTTGCGCATAGGCGCGCTGATGGGTGGCGAGAACTGCTGCTATACAGTCGTCCGATTGCAATGAATGATGCCGTGGGCGCGCTTTCTCGCAGCGTTGATCGCGTCGTAATCCTCTACTTTTTTACGCACGACACCTTTGCCGAATACCATTTTGGTGCAGTCGAAGTGCCAATTAGTTTGCTACTTGCTGCCGTCGTTTCGGTGTTGGTTCCAGAGGTTAGTGCGCTGTATCAGCGAGGAGATCAACAGGCTATTGCCGAACTGTGGCGCCGAGCCGTTTCTCGCCTTGCGCTGGTTGCTCTGCCGCTCTTTTGCTTTTTATTTGCTTTTGCTGACGTGTTTATCGCTTGGTACCTGCCGCCCGAATATGCCGCTTCCACCTGGGTATTTAGAATTTTCCTACTCTCATTGCCTTTGCGCTGTGCCGTTTACAACCCGCTGCTGGTAGGAATGGGTAAAGCGTCTTGGGCTCTGTGGGGCAGTCTGTTCGACCTTACGCTCAACGCCGTTTTGAGCATTGGCCTAGTCCTTTGGCTTACTCATTACGTCAGCGCGTGGGCATATCTGGGGCCAGCCATTGCAACGGTCGTGGCAACCTATGCTCAAGTAGCATTTTTAGTGGGGGCGATCGCCATCCACTTGCGCTGGACCTGGTCCGAGCTGTTGCCTTGGTCCGCGCTGTTTCGACTGGTCCTAGTCGGTTTGATTGCTTCGGGCGGAGCTCGCTGGGTAAGTCAGTGGATTGAACTGGGAGCGCTGATGCAGTTGGGCCTAGGTGGAGCGCTGTGCGCGTTAACTACCGTCGCACTACTCAGCGCAGACCCCCACCATCGGCGCACGCTGCGCACGCTGATTTCGGCGCTCTATCCGTCAAAGGCAGCTCGGTGATAGATCGCACTGCTAATCTGCGAGCCGGGGCACTGATTGTCCTTGTTGGTCTGCTGGCCTATGGCAACGTGCCTGGCAACGCCTTCCACTACGATGATAGTCACTCTATTCTCGAAAATCCGCACATCCGTTCGCTGGAAAACATCCCTTTTTTCTTTAGCGATCCCGAAACCTTTTCGGGACTGAGTGACGTGCGCATGTATCGGCCGCTGCTCATACTGAGCTTTGCTCTGAATTACGCCTTAGGTGAGTACGATCCCGTTGGTTATCACTTCGTCAATATACTGCTGCACCTGGTAAACGGGTTGTTCCTTTGTGTTTTGGCACGCGCGCTTGGGATGCGTCGAGAAGCGGCGCTCATAGCGGGGATACTCTTTGTCGCTCATCCAGTGTTGGGTGAGCCTGTCAACTACATCAGTAGCCGCTCGTCTCTGATGGCGACCAGCTTTGTCCTCTGGGCTTTTCTCTTATACTTGCAGGGGCGGCCGGCGGGATGGATTGGGTTGGTATACGGAGCGGCGTTGCTGTGTAAGTCGAGTGCCATTGTATTTCCCGTACTCCTCTTGCTGGCAGAGGGGACGAGGGGGCGTGGTCCAGTTGCTTGGAGAATCTTGTATATCCCCACTCTGCTCAGCGTGCTGTACGTGGTCTTTACGCGAGATATCATTGGTAAGGCCATGCTGGAGCCCGTGCGAGATTACGCGGGGCATTTGGCTACACAGATAAAGGCGCTTGTATTCTACCTTTACAAGGCTGGTGTGCCCCTCCATTTGAGTGTCGAACCGCAGTTTCGCGTTTCTGTCTCTCCGCTTGAAGTAGAGGTCGTACTCGCTCTTATTACCGTCCTTTCTCTGGTATTTGTGCTGTGCCGCGCTTACGGCGTTCTGCTGCTTGGTGTGGGATGGTTTTTAGTGGCATTGCTGCCTCCTTCCATCGTGCCGCTCAACGTTTTAATTAACGAACACCGCTTGTATCTTCCCATGGTGGGAGGAGCGCTCTTTCTCGCACAGCTCATTGGTCAGGTGAAAATCCATCCGCGCGTGGGGTGGGTCGGCCTCCTCATTATGGTCCTTCTATGCGCCCAGAGAAATGTGGACTGGAAAACGGAAGAGGCGATATGGCGAGATGCTGTAAAAAAGGGACCAATGATGGCTAGGCCCTATGTAAACTGGTCGCAGGCGTTACTTGAAGCGGGTCAAGTCGAGGCTTCCATCAATGCGAGCCGACGGGCATTGGATCTTCAGCCAGCGTTGGCACAGGCGCATTATAACTTGGGCACGGCCTACATGCATCAAGGAACCTATGATCTGGCAGAAGCGCATCTAAAGCGTTCCGTTGAGCTCGATGCTCAGCTTTTCGCCGCGCACAATAATTTAGGTAACCTGCATCAGGATCGGGGCGATTTCGAAGGAGCGCTCGTGCACTACGCGCGCGCGCTGACTCTTCAGAAAGCCCCCTCCCTTTTCCACAACATGGGCAACGCCTATTTGCAGGCGGGGCAGCTGGATTCATCTCAGCACTATTTTCGTCGAGCTCTCGAGTTGGACCCCTTCACGCGAGAAGCATACAAAGGGCTGGTGCGCGCGCTGCGCGAAGAAGATAGGTTAGGGGAGGCGATAGAAGTCCTAGAGGAAGGGCTGCGTCTGTGGCAGCGGGATGAGACGCTTTCACTCCTGCTGGCTGAGTGCTACAGTGGGTTGGGTCGAGTGGAAGATGCTCGCGCTGTCTACCGAAGAATGGGCAAAACGATTGAAGAGACTCGGGCACTGTTGGCTCGGGAGGCGCTGCGACGGGGAAACTGGCAGCGTGCACACGACGGGTTTGTCGAGGCGCTCAAAGGGGAGGTCAGCGCGGAGCTTTACAACGATTTGGGAGCCGCGTTGGTGGGCCTAAGCCGCATTGAAGAAGGCCTAAAGGCTTTTCGTCAAGCGGCGCGTTTAGACCCTCAGATGGCCGGTGCTTTTGCCAATATCGGCCGCGTATACGTTCAGCACGAGCGGTTCGTAGAAGCCGTTGCTGCCCTACAGCGAGCCGTTGATTTAGAGCCTGAGGACGGTTCTCTGTTCGCGCTACTGGGACAGGCATATGAAAAAATGGGCTTGTGGACCGAAGCCCAGCAGGCCTATCAGCAGGCCGTCAGACGCAGACCAGATAGGGTCGCCTATCAGGTGAACCTAGCTTTTGCCTGTTATGAGCTTGGAGAAATGCGTCAGGCCGAAAAATACTATCGTGCTGCAATTGCCATAAACGAAGAGAGCATACCGGCTCTTTTCAACCTCGCCACGATGCTACTAGAGCAGGGGCAAGAGACGGAGGCGATGGACTTTTTTCAGCGCGTACTGCATCTTACACCCGATAACGTAGATGCACAAATCAACGTGGCTAGTATTCACCTTGAGCGTGGAGATCGCGCTCAAGCGCTGGATGCATTTCGAGCTGCTAGCAGGTTTGATATGGAACCCGAACTTCGTCGGCTTGTCGAAGCACAAATGCGGGGTTTGGGTAACTAATCGACTCTACGCTCTGAGCAGGGCCGTTGCTATCTCAGTCCACTCTTCTTTTAAGGGTAACTGGCAGTGCGGTTTTTCAGCCCGCTTATACCAGTATCCGGCGTTGGATTCGTCTCCTTCGACTCGGTGGAGATAGGCATGTACCCAGGCTCCTTCGGGGTCGGGGGTATCTTGCGCTATCGCATGGGCGACTTCCCAATCGCCTTTGGCGTCTTGCCATAGCGCCTGTAGCCCTTTGCTTAGGCCGGTGGGTGGCGTGCTTTTTTCTACGGTGTCTTTGAATGCGGACAAATCCATTTTTCTCTCCCGTGTTTCGTTCCAACACCCCATTCTACAATACGCCGGTATCCTTGGCAAGGTTGCATCGTATATGCTTGCCCAAAAGGGCATAGAGGCGTACTTTCAGATCCGAAAAAACAGGGGTGTTTTGCGTTTTTTGCGGCCGTTCGAAAGGAGTCCTTTTTCATGGGTAGCGGTGCGATAGGTGTCGGTATTATTGGTTTGGGTACGGTGGGCAGCGGCGTGGTGCGTCTGCTGGAAGATGCTCCAACCTCCATGCGTAGGCGTGAACACGCTGTGTTTTCAATTGAGCGAGTTGCGGTGCGCGACCTCGCGAAAGAGCGCGATGTGAAGATTGATCCGTCAAAGTTGACGGATGATCCGACGGCCGTTCTCGACGATCCCAACGTGCAATTAGTCGTAGAACTCGCTGGAGCCGAGCCCGCTTACGAATGGGTGCGCGGCGCGCTGGAGCGCGGTAAGGACGTGGTGACAGCCAACAAGGCGCTGCTGGCAGAGCGTGGAGAAGAGTTGTACGCGCTAGCCCGGGAAAAAGGCGCCGAATTGCTCTTTGAAGCTAGCGTGGCAGGTGGTATTCCCATTATTCGCTCGCTGCGTAACGGGCTCGTAGCCAATAAAGTGGAGTCCCTTTACGGCATTTTAAACGGCACGACAAACTACATTCTCACTCGCATGACGCGCGGGGAAGGCAGTTATGGTGAAATTCTAGCGGATGCCCAGGCCATTGGCTATGCCGAGCCAGATCCGACAATGGATGTGAGCGGGAAAGATGCTGCTCAGAAGCTGGCTATATTAAGCCGCATTGCCTTCTGCTGCACGGCCACGGGAAGCGACGTATTTTGCGAGGGTATCGAGCGCATCGAGTCTTCTGATATAGACTATGCGCGCGAACTAGGCTACGTGATTAAGCTGTTGGCTATTGCCAAGCTCAGCGGTGAATCGGTTGAGATGCGCGTGCACCCCGCTATGGTGCCTGCCGACTCGCTGTTGGCCAATATACATGATGAATTCAACGCAATAGAGGTGGTTGGTTCAGCGGTGGGCAACCAAGTTTTTTACGGTAAGGGAGCCGGCCAAATGCCGACGGCTAGTGCCGTTGTATCCGATATAGTGGCCATAGGCGAACGCAGGGCTGAAAAGGCTGGACCGACCGTCGGTGATATGGTGCTAGGTGAGGAAGCGCTGTCCGTGGCTTCGGTCGATCAGATTCAGATGCGCTACTTTTTGCGCATGCAGGTTTGTGATCAGCCCGGCGTATTAGAGCATATCACCCGTATATTAGCCGGCGAGCAGATTAGCATTGCCTCGGTGTTACAGAAAGAGCGAGACGTAGACGGCGGGCTGGTACCCTTGGTTATTGTCACGCACGAAGCACGCGAAGAATCTGTGAGGCGCGCATTGAACGCAATCGACACCGTTGAAGCCGTGCAGGGAGCTGTTCGGCTTATTCGCATGGAGGAGATCTAGGTGAAATACCTAGTGTTAGTCCCCGACGGCGCGGCTGATTATCCCATAGAGGCGCTGGGAGGGAAGACCCCTTTAGAAGCTGCTCATACCCCCAATATGGATCGCCTTGCTAGCGAGGGATGTGGCGGTACGGTGTATATGATTCCTCCGGAGCGCCATCCGGGAAGCGATGTTGGTAACCTAGAAATATTCGGATATGACACCCGAGTGCACTACACAGGTAGGTCCCCTCTCGAGGCGGCTAGTATGGGGGTAGATCTTGGTCCCAGCGGAATTGCTTTTCGGCTCAATACTATTCATCGTCGAGGAGATACGCTGGTCGATTACAGCGCGGGGCATATTTCTACGAAAGAGTCGGCCGGGCTCGTCCAGTCAATTGCCGACGAGTTGGGCAGACCGGACGTGCGTTTTTATCCAGGGGTGAGCTATCGACACCTCATGGTGTTTGACGATGGACCAGAAGATCTGGTGTCGTACCCGCCGCATGATATCATGGGAGACTCTATCGACGCGCATCTGCCCAGCGGAGAAGGTGAGGCCTCTATTCGCGCTCTTATGGAACAGGCTGAGCCTATTTTAGTCGAACATCCAATAAACAAGCGGCGCGCAGAACGCGGGCTGCCAACGGCTAACGCGATTTGGCTTTGGGGATCGGGACGCGCTTTGACGCTCGAATCGCTGACGGAGAAATTTGGCTTTTCCGGTGGCGTAATTTCAGCGGTTGATTTGGTGCGTGGCATTGGTCGCGTTGCAGGTCTAGACGTGATTGAAGTGCCGGGAATTACGGGATATTTAGACACCAATTATGAGGGGAAGGCGCAGTATGCGCTGGACGTGCTGGCCCGAGATAATTTTGTGTACGTACACGTTGAAGCACCTGACGAGGCGGGTCACAACGGCGATCCGAAGGCCAAAGTGCAGGCTATCAGCGATTTCGATGCGCGCGTAGTAGGCCCTATTCTCGACGGCCTAAAACATCTCGGACCCAGTCGAATTTTAATTACGCCAGACCATCCCACGCCCATAGCGCTGCGCACGCATAGTCGTGATGCGGTGCCTTTTCTATTGTGGGGAGAAGGGGTTGTTGCTGATCGTCTGCAGGGATATGGGGAACGCCTGGCTGAGGAGGGGAGCCTGCACGTCGAACACGGACATTGGCTCATGGAATATCTGCGGGGCACGCGCCCGCTTCAGCAAGAGAGAAATGGATAATATGTCAGATCAGTTTAGTGTGGCAATTATGGGTGCAACGGGCGCCGTTGGTCAGGTAATGATGGAGATCCTAGCCGAGCGTAACTTTCCGGTAGGAGATCTGAGGCTGTTGGCTTCGGCTCGCTCTGCAGGACGCACCAGCGAATTCCGGGGAGAGGAGCTGACCGTTCAGGAACTGCGGGAGGATTCCTTTGAAGGGGTCGACATTGTATTGGCTTCAGCTGGGGGGTCACTGAGCAAGCAGTACAACCCGCACGCAGTGGCTGCTGGTGCGGTCGTCGTCGACAATACGTCTGCTTATCGGATGGATCCGGGCGTGCCGCTCGTCGTGCCCGAAATTAATCCGGATGATCTCGATTGGCACAAAGGCATTATCGCCAACCCGAATTGCTCTACGATCATTATGGACGTTGTGGTATGGCCTCTATATCAGCAGGTAAAGGTTAAGCGGATCGTTGTCTCTACCTACCAAGCTGTTAGTGGGGCGGGGGCTCTTGCTATGCAAGAGCTAGAGGAACAGACACGTCAACTCTTAGCTGGGGCACAGATTGAACCGCGCGAGTTTCCGCATCAAATAGCCTTTAATCTCTTCTCACACAATTCCGACGTCGGCGTCGACGGATACTGCGAGGAAGAGACAAAGATGATTCGCGAGACCAAAAAGATGTTTCACGATGACGATATAGGAGTGACGGCTACTACGATCCGCGTGCCGGTTATGCGCGCCCATTCAGAAGCCATTAACTTGGAGTTTTTTAAACCATTTACGGCCGAAAAGGCTCGAGAAATTCTCGCGAGTGCGCCGGGTGTGCGCATCGTGGATAATCCCGCCGACAGTCACTTTCCCATGCCGATCGAATCCTCGGGCGAGGACGACGTGCTCGTTGGACGCATTCGCCAAGACGTATCGAGGCCTGACGGCACTGGGTTGGATCTGTGGGTAAGCGGGGATCAGCTGCGAAAAGGGGCTGCTCTCAACGCGGTGCAGATCGCCGAAGTCATGATTGAGCGCGGACTTATTTCGCGGACATAACAGAGAAATGGAGTAAGGATTAACGGGCGGCGCCAAGTCATGGGAGCCGCCCGTTTTTTATTCATTGATACTATGAAGCGACGCGTTCTCATACTCGCTATGAGTTATCCTCCTCAGGCCGTAGGCACTGGCAGCTATGCTTATACACTTGCATGCGGGCTAGCTGCCAGAGGGCATCAACCTCTTGTCCTTGCCCCTTCAGGACAGGGCGATGAGGCATTTGATGCTGCTTCTGCTTTTGCTGTTCATCGCTTTGAGTTGCCTCGATCCGTGCCCCTGCGCTACGTGCGGGCAAGATCCTTGCTCAAAGAGCAGATTGAGGCCTTCGCGCCCGACTGCACGTGGGCGACTAACGGAATGTCGACGCGGGTAGTTGGGATGTTAAACTGCTGGGATAGGCAGCCGCTTATTACGTCGATGCGCGGTTCCGACGTCGTGGTTCGCCTCAGTGCAAGGGGGTTTATTACGCATGCAGAGAGCGCCCTTCAGCGCCGAGCCTACGCGCAGTCAGCGGCTATTGCCGCCGTTAGTCGCTTTGTGCGCAATTGCGCCGTTGCACAGGGCGTTGATGGACGGTCTATCTTTATTCATCCTCCGGCTTGGCAGGATCGACAAACGCAGGAATTTTGCTACGACCCCGCATCTTTCTTTATTCAGTTTCCCTTGCTGAAAGGTAGGCGTATTGTGCTGAGCGTAGCTAGGCTTGTAGCGCAGAAGCGGGTGGATAAAGTGCTACAAGCCGGCAGTCGGCTGTTAAAAGAATTTCCCGATATGGTGCAGGTGGTTGTAGGAGACGGTCCCGAGCGAAAAAAGCTGGAGCGTTTGGCGCGCGAACTGGGCTGGCAGGACCGCGTCTTGTTTGTCGGAGCACTCATGCCCAGGTCTGATGCGCTCTTCGCTATATACAGCGCAGCAGAGGTCTTTGTTCTCCCAAGCGTGCGGGAAGGAATGGGAAATGTATTTATTGAGGCCGGGGCATTTGGATTGCCCTGTCTGGGGGTTTCAGGTGGGGGCGTTTCAGAGTGTATTGAAGAGGGAAAGAGCGGACTACTTTCCCGTGCCGACGACGTAGAGGATTTATGTGCCAAGCTTCGGTTCATTCTGAAAGATCCCAAACGTGCTCGG